>CALXXK010000032.1 GCA_944392675.1 uncultured Clostridia bacterium | reverse complement strand
TGTGAATTTTTTAGATTTTCTATTTTTTGTTCTAATTGTGTAGTTGTAATAACTTCAGTATCAAATGAATCTAGTGCAGCACCTTTTGCAACCAGAAGATGAGCTTCTTCAGGTACAATAATTTCATCATCTTTTAGATGTAATGTTTCAATAAATCTTGTTCTTAATTCAGATAAATAATTTAATGGACCTCCAAGAAATGCTACATGTCCTCTAATAGGGCGTCCGCAAGCTAATCCACTAATAGTTTGATTTACAACTGCTTGGAAAATAGATGCGGCAATATCTTCTTTTGCTGCACCTTCATTAATTAAAGGTTGAATATCAGTTTTAGCAAAAACACCACAACGAGATGCTATTGGATAAATTGTAGTATAATTTTTAGCAAGTTCATTAAGACCAGCTGTATCTGTATGTAATAAAGAAGCCATTTGATCTAAAAATGCACCTGTTCCACCAGCACATGTACCATTCATACGTTGTTCAATGGACTCATCAAAGTAAATTATTTTAGCATCTTCTCCACCTAACTCAATAACAACATCAGTTTTAGGAATATATTTTTCAACAGCACGTTTACAAGAAACAACCTCTTGAATAAAATTAACTCCTAAAAATTTTGCGGCTGACATCGCACCTGACCCTGTAAGTGCTAAAGTAAATGAATTAGAAGGATACATTTTAAGCAAGTTTTCTAAAACATTACATACAGTATTTTTAGTATCTGAAAAATGTCTTTGATAATCCTTATATATAGTATTTTTGTTATCATCCATAACTGTAATCTTGACAGTTGTTGAACCAACATCAAGACCAACATGTAAAATATTTTCCATGACAAAAACTCCTTTTTTGTACATTATTTTTTAGTATCTAACACCTTAATTTTATACGGAAAACGGCATTTTGTCAAATGGAAAAAATTAGGTAAAAATACAAGGGACGTTCCTTTAATCCCGAAAATTAGGGACAGGGGACGGACCTCCTAAATTGCTTTAAATATACTTCCACCTACTACCCCCAATATGTATCATAAAATATACGATTTTTCGGTTCAATACATAATTTAAATAATTCTAAATTAATTTTCTGACACCCTTTCACTTAGTCCGAGCTAAAGCTCGACGCGAACATTTTCCAAAAAATTAATATACAAATCTCATTTCTTAAAAACTATAAATAATTATTTAGTATTTATTTATAAATGGTTTAAGAAATGTAAAGATTTGTTAGTGCAAAAAATTGCTGTTCAATTTTTCTGTACAATGCTTATAATTAAATTATTTTAATTTAATTATTTCTAAAATTATTCCAATCACATTCAAAATCGTATATTTTATGATACATATTTGGGGTAATAGGTGGAAGTGTATTTAAAGCAATTTAGGAGGTCCGTCCCCTGTCCCTAATTTTCTGGATTAAAGGAACGTCCCTCAATTTAAGTTCTAAAACAAAGACATAGTTAATAATATATAATAATGATAAACTTGTACAAGGAGGAAAGTTAAAAATGAAAAATAAAAAGATAGTCTTAATATTTTCAGTTTTAATAATAATTGTTTTAGTAGGAGGATATTTTGGAATAAAATATGCAAAAAATAAGCAAGAGCAAACTTCTGTTGAAGAGTATATTCCAGAAGAAGAAATAACAGAAGAGCAGTTAAGGCAAACAATAGTAAGCTTATATTTCCCAAATAAAGAAACAAATGAAATAAATCCAGAAGCAAGATTAATTGATATTAATGAAATTATAAATAGTCCATATGAAAAGTTAGTTAATTTGTTGATTGAAGGTCCAAAAAACGAAAAAAATAAAAAAATAATTCCAGAAAATACAAAAATTCAAAAATATTATATGGAAGGAGATTGTTTATATTTAGATTTTTCATCTGAATTCTTGAATTATAATAAAGAAGAAAAAGATATTATGATAAAGTGTATAGTAAATACTTTAACAGAATTGACAGAAGTTAATAAAGTAAAAATATTGATTAATGGTCAAGAAAATTCTGAATTTGCTGAAACTTATGAGAGAGAAAAATAAAAAATTAAAACTAATTGTTTAGAATAATTATAAGTGAGCCAATTTACTAATTAGAGATTAATAAATATGGTTCACTTATGTTATTTTAAAATTTTATATAATTTTACATATTTAAGAAAATGATTGAAATTATTTAAGAAATATTCTACTTCATTTAATGAATGTATTGTATTTTTTTTACAGCATTTAAAAGTTTCTGTAAAGGTTTTTTGTTTATTTTTAAGACAATTTAATTTTTTTTGCATATTATATCATCCTTCCAAGATTTTGTAAGAAAAATTTATATATATTAAATATTTATATATAATATGAAAAAATTTGAAATTTGTTATATTATAGAAAAATATTGACAAAATAATGTAATAGATTTTATACTATTAATGAAAAATATAATTATGGAGAAGTTATGAAAGTAGTATTAAAAGAAAATGAAAGAATAGATAATTTAGAAATAAATAATTTAAAAATAATTCAAAATGTAGAAGGTTTTTGTTTTGGTATAGATAGTGTTTTGCTTTCTGATTTTGCTAAGAATATAAAAAATGATGCTCTAGTTATGGATTTAGGAACAGGAACAGGGATTATACCTACTCTTTTATGTGCAAAAACTAAGCTAAAAAAAGTAATAGGAATAGAAATACAAGAAGAAGTTTGTGAAATGGCAAATAGAAGTATAGAATTAAATAATTTAAAAGATAAATTTGAAATAATTAATGATAATATTTTAAATTTAAATAAAAAATACGAAAAAAATACTTTTGATGTTGTTATAACTAATCCACCGTATAAAAAGAAAGATTCAGGAATATTAAATGAAAATGATAAAAAAATAATTTCTAGACATGAAGTAACCGCAAGTCTAGAAGATTTTATAAATGTAGCAAAAGAAATGTTAAAAGATAAAGGCGAATTTTATATGGTGCATAGGACAGAAAGATTAGTTGATATATTAAGTATAATGAGAAGCTATAAGATAGAACCTAAAGTATTAAGATTTGTTTTTTCAGAAAAAAATCAACCACCCAAATTGATTTTAATAAAGGGAATAAAAAATGCTAGACCATTTTTGAAAATAGATAAAAATTTATATATATATGATGACAATAAAAATTATAGTGAGGAAATAAAAAAAATATATAATAAATAAATTAAAAAATAAATTAAAAAATAAATAAAAAAATAAATTAAAAAATAAATAAAAAATATATCATAAATAAAAAAAAAATAAAAAAAAAAAAAAAAAAAAAAAAAAAAATAAAAAATAAATAAATAAAAAAAAAATAATAAATAAATAAAAAATAATAAATAATAATAAATAATAATAAATAAAAAATAAAAAAATAATAAATAATAAATAATAAATAATAAAAATAATAAATAATAAATAAAATAAATAATAATAAATAAAAAAATAGTAAATAAAAAATAAAAAAATAATAAATAATAAATAATAAATAAAAAAATAATAAATAATAAATAATAAATAAAATAAATAATAATAAATAAAAAAATAGTAAATAAAAAATAATAAATAATAATAAATAATAAAAATAATAAATAATAAAATAATTAAATAAATTAAATGAAAAAGAGGAATAAAAAATGGATAAAAAAGGAACATTATTTATTGTGGCAACACCAATAGGAAATTTAGAAGATATTACAATAAGAGCTATAAAAATATTAGGAGATGTTGATTTAATAGCAGCAGAAGATACAAGGCATACTTTAAAACTATTAAATCATTTAAAAATTTCAAAACCATTAATCAGTTATCATAGACATAATGAAGGAACAAAAACAGAAATTTTAATTAAAGAATTAAAAAATGGTAAAGATATAGCATTAGTTTCAGATGCTGGAACTCCAGGAATTTCTGATCCAGGTGAAGAAATTATAAAAAAGTGTATTGAAGAAGGTATAGATATAGTTCCTATACCAGGAGCTTGTGCAATGATAAATGCATTAATTTGTTCAGGAATAGATACAAAAGAATTTCAATTTTTAGGATTTTTGCCTTTAAATAAAAAATTAAGAAAAAATAAAATAGAAGAAATAAGAAATGCAAATAAAACAGTCATTTTATATGAAGCACCACATAAATTGTTAACTACGTTAGAGGATTTAAAAGAAATATTAAATAATCGAAGGATAGTTTTAGCTAGGGAATTAACAAAAATACACGAAGAATTTATTAGGGAAAGTATAGATTCATTAATTGATAAATCGAAAGATATAAAAGGAGAAATTGTTTTAATAATAGAAGCAAACAAAAATATAAAAGAAAATGATTTTGCAAAACTAAGTATTGAGGAGCAATATAATTTTTATAAAGAACAAGGGTTAGAAAAAAAAGAAATAATAAAAAAGATAGCAAAAAATAAAAATGTAAATAAAAATGAAATTTACAAAAAATTTATTAAATAGGATTTTAAAATCAGTATAATTATTAAAATATTATTAATTAATTATACTGATTTTATAGTAGATAAAATTTATTTATTATTAAATATATATAAATTATATAATATAAATTTATATATAAATGTGAGTTGGTAATAAAGTTAAAAGATTTTATATAAAATAGTATTTTTTAATTTTTTTCATTTAACTTGCCTATTTTTTTTGAACAATTTTCACATATTAATTTATCATTAAAGTTATATAAATTTTCTGTACTGCCACAGAAAATGCAATTTGGCTCAAATTTTTTCAATATTATAGAAGATCCTTCAACATAAATTTCAATTGGGTCTTTTTCAACAATATTAAATTGATTTCTAATTTCAATTGGGATAACAACTCTGCCTAATTCATCTACACGTCTAACAATTCCTGTCGACTTCATAAAAACACCTTCCTTCTTAAAAAGTTATCTTCAAATCCTATAGAAGTAATATATCATAAATAAATATATAGGTCAATTAAAATGTAATAAAAAATCTATTTTAGAATAAAATTATTTAGGTGATAAGTATGCTAAATATAGTTTGGCCAATTTTTATAATAATATCATTTTCTTATGGAATTTTTTCAGGAAATTTAGAAAATTTAAATTCCTCAGTGTTTAATAGTGTAAATGGTGCAATTAATTTATCAATAAGTTTATTAGGAACGATGTGTTTATGGTGCGGAATAATGCAAATTGCAAGTAAAACATCTATTATGGACAAATTAACTAAAATATTAAAACCGTTAATTAGGATAATTTTTCCAAAATTAAATAAAAAGATAGAAAAAGAAATATCAATGAATATGATAGCAAATATATTAGGATTGGGAAATGCAGCTACTCCTTTAGGATTAAAGGCTATGCAAAGTATGCAAAAAGAAAATCCTAAAAAACATGAATTAACTAATTCAATGGCAATGTTTATAATTATAAATACAGCATCAATACAAATAATACCAACAACAGTAATAGCAATAAGAAATTCAATGGGGTCGTCAAATCCTACATCTATAGTATTTCCAATATGGATAGCAAGTATAATAACAGCAACATTTCGGAGTAGTATTAACAAAAATTTTTATAAAAATGGATAAAAAGGGGAAATTATAAATGCAATTAGTTAATTTTATATCTAATCTTGCGATGCCATTGGTAATCTTAATAATTGTTGTATATGGAGTGGTAGAAAAAGCAAAAATTTTTGATAATTTTTTAGAAGGAGCGAAAGAGGGAATAAAGATTACGATTAGCATTTTTCCAACTCTAATAGGATTGTTTGTAGCAGTTGGAGCATTAAGAAGCTCAGGAATTTTAGATTTAATAATAAATTTTGTTACGCCTATGTTAAATGTTATTAATTTTCCAAAAGAAATAATGCCACTTGCAATGCTTAGACCAATTTCAGGAAGTAGTTCAATAGCAATAGCTACAGATATAATGAAAAACTATGGAGTTGATAGCCAGATAGGAATAATTGCTTCAACAATAATGGGGTCTACGGAAACTACACTATATACAATTGCAATATATACAGGATGTGTAAAAATAAAAAAAATAAGATTTGTATTGGCAGTAGCATTAATAACTGATGTTATAGGAATAGTGATTAGTGTTCTTGTTTGTCGAATTATGTCGTAATTTTCTTCTTGACATTTTAGTATTTTGATAATATAATGATATAAATTAAATCTAAAGGACAAGTTTATGATTATTAAATTAATTTTATTTATTCTAATTTTTTTAATTGTCAAGAAAGTTATAATCAAAATTTTATCAAAAAAATTCTTAAAAGAAATCGAAAACGAAAAATATAAAAATTAATGGAATAGCATTAAGATTTAAGCATAAAAATAATTATAATAAATTTGATAATTAAAGTAAAAATATTTAATGAGTTTTTAATTTTGTAGAGAAAAATTACTTCCCCCCAAAAAAATATAAAATGATTATAAATATTTAGCCCCTAAATATTTAATAATAATTATTTTCTCTACAAAAAATAATAGATTATCTATGGTATGTTTCATTATTTGAAATTTTAAAAGCTCTAAATATCTGTTCTAAAAGGAAAATTCTAATTAATTGATGAGGAAAAGTCATTTTAGAAAAGCATATTTTTTTATTACATTTATTTAATAATGCTTTAGTTAAACCTAAAGAGCCTCCAATAATAAATGATATTGAGCTATTTTCCATAGATATATTTTCAATCGTTTTAGAAAATTCTTCAGAGGAAAGTTCTTTTCCTGTTAAATCTAAAGCAATTATATAAGAATCTTTTTTTAAATGATTTATAATGTTGTTACATTCTTTAGTTTTAATTTCATTTGATAAGTTATCATTCAATTTATCAGGAATTTTTTCATCTGGAAGTTCTAAAATGTTTAATTTGCAATACCTTGAAAGACGTTTAGAATATTCTTCTATTGCACTTTTAAGGTATTGTTCCTTAATTTTTCCAATACAAATAATATTAATATTTAACATATGTACTCCTTTATTAAAAAGATAATATTTTACTATGTGCATCACGCTTAGCAACAGAAAGTGATAAAGAATTTTCATCATAATTACTTGTAAGTAATTCATCAACTACAGTTTTATAAGCAAGTTCAGGAAAATTACTTTCTTTACTCAAATGTCCAAGCATAGCATTTTTTAATCCTGATTTTAATAAATAGGAAATGGTTTTTCCTGCCATTTCGTTAGGTAAATGTCCAGTAGGTCCAGAAATTCTTGATTTTAACTTAAATGGATATGATGAACATTTTAATACTTCTGGATCATAATTAGCTTCTAACATAATAAATAAACTTTCTTCCAAATTTTTTAAAATATAGTTGTTCATATGTCCAATATCTGTCGCGATACTTATTTTTTTATTATCTTTAAAAATATTAAATCCGCAAGGGTTAGCAGCATCATGAGGTATAGAAAAAGGTTTAATATCTAAGTCCCCTATAGAGAAATGTTCATTAACTTTAAATTTTTTGATATTTTTATCATCAATTTTATCTTTTTGTTTTGGCATTGCATCTAAAGTTTCTTGATTTACAAATACAGGTAAATCAAATTTTTTAGAAAAAGTACCTAATCCTTGAACATGATCAGAATGTTCATGTGTAATTAGGATACCATCTAAGTCTGCTGGGTTAATATTAATATCATTTAATGCTTGCTCAATTTTTTTACTACTAACTCCAGCATCAACTAAGATTTTAGTGTTTTTACTTTCAACAAATAAACTATTTCCACTACTTCCGCTATATAAACTACAAAAATTTATCATAAATATTCTTCTTTCCTTTGTTTATTCTTTAACTCTTTCGATTTTAGCACCAATTTTTCTAAATTTTTCTTCTATATTTTCGTATCCTCTATCAATATGTTGTAAATTATATATTTCTGTTGTTCCTTCTGCTGCAGTTCCAGCTATAACTAGTGCAGCACCTGCTCTTAAATCTGTAGAATATACTGGTGCACCATGTAACTTTTTAACACCTTCAAAAAAGGCAGATTTACCTTGAGCCGTTATTTTAGCTCCCATTTTATTTAATTCATCTGTATATTGAAACCTTGAATCCCATATACTTTCATTAATTGTACTTGTACCATTAGCTAGTGATAAAACAACACCCATTTGAGGTTGTAAGTCTGTTGGAAAACCAGGATATGGTAAAGTTTTAATATTTGCTTTATTAGGTCTTTTATTGCACCAAACTCTAATATTATCACCATTATCCTCTATATTTCCACCTACTTCTATTATTTTAGCTGTCAATGGTTCCAAATGTTTTGTTATACAATTTTTTATTAATAAATCACCACGAGTTGCTACGGCAGCAAGCATAAAAGTACCAGCTTCTATTTGATCTGGAACTACTGAATATGTAGCATTACCATGTAATTTTTCAACACCATTTATTTTAATAACATCAGTTCCAGCACCTCTGATATCAGCTCCCATTGTATTTAAAAAGTTAGCGACATCTACTACATGAGGTTCCTTAGCAGCATTATCAATAACAGTAGTTCCTTTAGCTAAAACTGCTGATAGCATTACATTTATAGTAGCACCAACAGAAACAATATCCATATAAATAGGACTACCTTTTAATTTTTTAGCTTTAGCATAGATTGTTCCTTTTTCTAAAGAAACAGTAGCTCCTAAAAGTTCAAAACCTTTTATATGTTGATCTATTGGCCTAGCACCTAGCTTACATCCACCAGGCATTCCTACTTCGATTTCTCCCATTCTACCAAGCATAGAACCTATTATGTAATAAGAAGCTCTAAATTTACTAGTTAAATCTAGAGGTGCTTTTGTAGTAGTGATATTAGAATTATCAATTGTTAATGTATTTTTATTTGTCCATGTTATTTTAGAACCTAAAGATTCTAGAATAGTACAAAGAATTTGAATATCACTTATATTAGGTATATTTTCTATAGTACAAGTACCATCTATTAAAAGTGTAGAAGGTAATATTGCTACTGCTGCATTTTTTGCTCCACTTATTGTTACTTCACCTTTTAGAGGTGTAGGACCTTTTACTACTAATTTTTCCACTTTAATTCCCCCAATAATTTTTTGTCATTTTGGGGACGCGTCCAAAAATGACAATTTTAAAAAAATATAAAGATTTATTTTATAATTTTTTAATATATTTAATTATTTTTTAACTTAATTATAAATAAATATTGAAAAAATTAAATTTAATAAATTGTCATTTTTGGACGCGTCCCCAAAATGACAAAAAATTATAAATTCCAAATATTTTCTACAAACTAAAATATAACATAAAGTAAAAATTATTGCAACTATTTTTTTGCAGTTATTAGACCAACATTATTAAAAAATTCTAATAGCTTAAATTTAAATTTTATTTGATTGTCAGAATTATCAGAAATTAAAGCAAATTCTTCTTCATTCATATTCTTTTCTAAAAGTTCTTTGGATTCCTCAGTTACAACTCCAGAAGATATATCAACAAAACATAGAGGAGGAAACATTACGCACCACCAATTTTGCCCTTTTGCTTCTCCAATTTCAACCCTTAAGGCATCATAGTATCCTGCAGGTAATGTAATATCACCATAATTTTTGGTTGGAAATTCAAAGTTACCTATATTAATATTTACATCATATGAATATCCTGCGTTTTTAATAGTTTCTAAAGCAATTTGTTTAAATTGTTCTTTATTATCTTCAACTATTTCAATTGCCTGCTCTTTAGTTTTACAATTAGAGCATAATTGATTCATATATTCTAATAATTGATCTCTGACTAAAAGTTTTAAATCTTGATCTTCCTTACTATCGCTATTTGCTAATACATGTAGTCTAAAAACACTATTTTCTATATCATTAAAAATATTATTTGCGTAGGAAAAAGCACAAATTGATGTATAAATAAAAAGTAAAAAACTTAAAATAATTACCATTTTTACCTTGGGATTTTTAATTATATTTAAAAAATTTTTCATAAATTACCTCCAATAAACTTATTTAGAAAAATATTCTTTATATGAATTATTTCCAATTTATAGCTTTTTATACAATTCTGCGAAAAAAGTCGAGCGATTTTATTTGAAATATTATTGACATATTAAAAAATGAATGGTAAAATTTACCAGTAAGCAATAATATTGAAACTTAAATATCCGTAGTGATTATTAAATTTGAAAGGATGAATTGCTAATGAATAATAAAAAAACAAATGAAAAAATATGTACATTTTTTGTAAGTGACTATCATTTTGAAATGAAAAGTTTACCATATATAAGTAAAAGTTTAGAAGAAGATAAAAATATTGTAATATTAACAGAAAATAATTTAAAAGGTACAATAAAAACATTAATAGATAGAACAAATTTAAATTCAAAAACTAAAGAAAAAATACTAGAATTGAATTGGGAAAATGATGATTTAAACAAATTTAAAATAATAAAAAGAAATATAGAACAAGAAGAAGATATTTTAATATTTATAAAAGGAAAATTAAATTATATAAAAAATATAAATAAAAATTTGGAAAAGTGGATAAAAAATACTGATAGTGTAAAAATTGTCGATTGTTATGATATGAGTGAAGTGGGACAAGATATAGACGAGATTATGAGTAATTATAAGATTGTTTTAAATACATCAGGAGAAAAAGAAATTGAAAAATTATAGTTAAAGTGTTGATAATTTTTTAAAAATAGTATATAACTATAAAACAGATGATATATTATATTATGTTGTCTGTTTTATTTACATTATAGAAAGGAAATATTATTATGGTCAAAAGAAAAGCAGAAGTTGAAGCAATTTTAAAAAAATATGGACAAGAACACCTTTTAAATAATTTTGATAAATTAGATGAAGCACATAAAGAAAAATTATTAGATGAAATTGAAAATATAGATTTTGAACTTATACAAAGTTTATATGAAAGTACTAATAAAAAACATAAAAGAGAAGATGATAAAATTGAACCTATGGAATATTTAGATAAATATAAATTAAATGAAAAATATAAATATTATGAAAATATAGGAAAAAAAGCTATTAAAGAAGGAAAATTAGCAGCAGTTACAATGGCAGGTGGACAAGGAACAAGATTAGGACATGATGGTCCAAAAGGTACTTTTGACATAGGTTTAGATTCTCACAAATCTTTATTTGAGTTATTATGTGATTCATTAAAAGAAGAAGGTAAAAAATATGGTGTTACAATTCCTTGGTTTATAATGACAAGTAGAGAAAATAATGATGATACAATAAAATTTTTTGAAAAAAATAAATATTTTGGTTACCAAAAAGATAAAAATATATTTTTCTTTGTACAAGGTGAATTACCAATGATAGATACAGAAGGAAAAATAATATTAAATGAGGAAGGTCTTGTAAAATTGGCAGCAGATGGACATGGCGGAATATATGAATCCTTAGTAAAAAGTGGAATGACATATAAAATGAAAAGCATGGGAATAGAATGGGTATTTATAGGAGGAGTCGATAATTGTTTAGTAAAAATGGTTGATCCTGTCTTAATGGGAATTGCTATTGATAAAAAAGTTACAGTTGCATGTAAATCAGTAGTTAAAGCTAACCCACATGAAAAAGTAGGTGTTTTTTGTAAGAAAAATGGAAGACCAAATGTTATTGAATATTCAGAAATAACTGATGAAATGGCAGAAGCAACAGATGATAATGGTGAATTATTGTACGGAGAATCTCATATATTATGTAATTTATTTAGTGTAGAAGCGATAGAAAGAATGGGAGCAAATCCTTTACCATATCATGTAGCATTTAAAAAGGCTACGTATATGGACAAAAATGGAGAAATAGTTGTTCCAGATTCTCCAAATGCATATAAATTTGAAGCTTTTCTTTTTGATGCTTTTGGTGTAGTGGATGAAATGGCAATTTTAAGAGTAAAAAGAGAAGAAGAATTTGCACCTGTTAAAAATGCAGATTCAGCAGGGGTAGATTGTCCTAAAACAGCAAGAGAATTATATAAGAAATTTTATCATTTAGATTAATTTTATATGTTAAATGTATGTATTTCTATTTAAATAATTAAAATTTATAGAATACTATATTTATATAAAAATGAACCAACCTAAAAGTTTTTAAATTTTAGGTTGGTTTTTTAATTTTATTGGAACCTTTTCCAAAGTGATTCAAATTCCGAGATATTTATAAATAAGTTCCTTCCTTATTTGATAAGGAAGTTTTTCTTCTGGAATTCTCGTTATTTTTCCACATAAGGGACATATAGTCATGTAAGTAAAAGGAAGCAGTGAACGTTTAGATTCTGATTGTATAAATATATCATTTTTTGATACTAATAATCTATTGTTACACCCATTATTCCGATTTTTTGTCCCTGTACAAAATACTTCAATTTCCCATTTGTTAGTGTCTAAATTGTTTCTTTGTTTCATACTGTAACCTCCTTAGAAATTGATAAAATCTGCAAAGCTGTTTAGCATTATGTTAATAAGTTTACCATAAAAAAGTTTTTTTTTCAATATAAAGATATAATATTTTAGAAAATTTGGAGATTTAGACTTTTATTATAAAATTATTTATGATAAAATGATATGCAATGAAGAAATCTATAAATTTTAAAAAAAAGATTTGTAATGAATGAATTAAAAATCACTCTACACTTGCAGAACGCAAATTTAGGATTTTTAATCAGTATTTTATTAGAGCATTAAATTGCTTGAATGGAGGTTTTTATGAATTATTTAGAAGAATACCAAAAATGGTGTGAAAGTCCAGATTTTGACGAAGAAACTAAAAGAGAATTATTAGAAATTAAAGGAAATGAATCAGAAATAGAAGACAGATTTTATAAAGAATTAGAATTTGGAACAGCAGGTTTAAGAGGAATAATTGGTGCAGGTACAAATAGAATGAATAAATATACAGTAGGAAAAGCAACACAAGGATTGGCAAATTATATTTTAGAACA
>CALXXK010000031.1 GCA_944392675.1 uncultured Clostridia bacterium | reverse complement strand
ATGAAAGAAAGAGGAATTAAATGGATATTCATAGGTGGAGTAGATAATGCATTATTAAAAATGGCAGATGTAACACTATTAGGATTAGCAATAAAACAAGGAGTACAAATAGCTTCAAAGTCAATAGTAAAAGCAAATCCACAAGAAAAAGTTGGAGTATTTGGAAAGATGAACGGTCATCCAAAAGTTATAGAATATACAGAACTACCAGAAAAAATGGCAGAAGAAACAGACGAAAACGGAGAACTAAAATACGGAGAAGCACATATAATGTGTAATCTATACACTATTGATGCAATAGAAAAAATAAGCAAAGAAACATTAATGTATCATCCAGCACATAAAAAGAATTCATATATAGATGAAGAAGGAAAAGAAATAATACCAAAAGAACCAAATTCATACAAATTTGAATCATTTATATTTGACGCATTTGAATTCTTCGACGATATTGCAATACTAAGAGGAAAAAGAGAAGATGATTTTGCACCAGTAAAAAACAAAGAAGGTGTAGACAGCCCAAGAACAGCAAAAGAACTATATGAAAAATATTGGAACAGACAATAAGAATAAAAAAGTAGAGGATTTGAGGACGGGCTAGATAGGGAATTTAGGGACGGGGGTTAAAATCCCTATTTTTAATTAATATACTAATTATTAAATACTAGATTAAAAATAGGGATTTTAACCCCCGTCCCTAAATTCCCTATCTAGCCCGTCCTCAATTTCCATATTTATAAAAATCGGAGGTTAATTATAATGGAAGAATGTAAAATAACAAATTTATACAATTTAGAAGAAACAATAGCAAAAGAATTACTACAAAAAGCTACATACCCATGGGAAGTATTACCACAAATAAAAGAATTTATAATAGAAACAGGAAATAAACTAGATCCAGAAAAATATGATAAAATAGATGAAAATATTTGGATAGCAAAAACAGCAAAAGTTGCAAAAACAGCATATATAAATGGACCAGTAATAATTGGAGAAAATGCAGATATAAGACATTGTGCTTTTATTAGAGGTAGTGCAATAATAGGAAATGGTGCAGTAGTAGGAAATTCAACAGAATTAAAAAATGTAATACTATTTAATAAGGTTCAAGTGCCACATTATAATTATGTAGGAGACTCAATATTAGGATATAAAGCACACATGGGAGCTGGTTCTATAACTTCAAATGTTAAATCAGACAAAAAATTAGTGGTAATAAAAAATGGACAGGAAAAGATAGAAACAGGAATAAAAAAAGTTGGAGCAATGATTGGAGATAATGTAGAGGTAGGTTGTGGAAGTATATTAAATCCTGGTAGTATTATAGGAAGAAATACTAATATTTATCCATTATCTTCTGTAAGGGGAGTGGTGAAAGAAAATAGTATTTATAAAAATCAAAATGAAATAGTTGAGAAAAAATAACAAAAAAATATACAGAAAAGATGTGTGTATAATAATTTAAATAATTGAAGAACAAAATAATCTTTATTAAAAAATAATAGGGGGAAATATGGTAAGATATCCAAGAAACCAAAGCATAAAGAAACAGATTGAACAAGGACAGTTGCTTTCAACAAGAAGACCAAGTTTAAGAACAAATACAATTTTAAGAACTAGAAGTAAAACAATGTTAAAGACAGATATGACTCATACAAATGAAACAACAAAAATAAAACCAAGACTTAAAAGAAAATTGATAGTATATAAAAAAGATGGTAAATTTTATATCGATAAGGTAGCAGCATATGCTCTTAAACTAACAAATGCTAGAGCAATTATGACAGAAAGGCCAAATTTAATTGAAATAGGAATAGAAACATTATATAGGTTTCAAAGAAATGAAGATATTGAAATTGAATATCAAGAACTTAATAAAGACAAAGAATCAAAAACAAAAAAATCTGATTCAGCAGAGATTTTAGATGGATTAGAACAAGGAAAATATGGGATAGGTATTCATGGAATTGATAAAGGTAGTAGAGAAGAAAAACAAGTTATTGCGGACAGTATTAGTAACAAAGGGTTAAATATAAATAATAATAGTAAAACTATTTTAAGTACAGCAATTTCTTTAGGAGCAAATGATAATATTCAAAAAATTAGTCAAGAAATTATAGGATACAAGTTTGGTAATGGCACAAAAGCAAATGTTATAATAGCTGTACCTTTATATATACAAAATGAAAAAGGGGAAAAAATTTTTTTGGGATTTCCAAATCAAAATAAAAGAACAGCTGGACAGCAATATGAGGAACATTGCATTTTAGATAGAATTTGCTCGAGATTAAAGAAAATACCACCACAGTTTGTTTTAGGATATTACTATGAAAATCCAGATGGAAGTGAGAGTTTTATAAAAAATGAACAACATTATTCAAATCTTACTCCAGAACAAAGAGAGACTCTTTTTACTGAATGTTCTTCAAATATGGATGATATTTCAAAAAATTACAATGATTTAATTGATAGTGGAAATATTGAACAATTAAGTAAAATTAAAGAGAAAATGCAACAATTAGGCTGGAACTCATATATGGTGGATAATGCAATAACATTAGCTCAAAAATATAAAGAAGAAACAATGTCTCAAAATACAAGCGAAAGAAAAGTAAGACAAGTTCTTTTGAATACAGACGAACAAAATGGTAAATCATCAAATCAACAAATAAAAAATATAAGAAGGGTTATTTTAGATAATAGATCCGAAAATGAAAGTTTGTCCAATTTAACAAAAAGCCAGAAAACAAGAAAGATATTATTAGAGGCTTGTACAGAAACAAAATTATCTGATATAACTACTGCTAAAGAAATACTAAGAGAAGGATTAGAAAAGCAAGAAAAAAATTATGAAAGGAAAGAATTATGAATATAAAGACCAAAGAAATATATTCAGAAGTATATCAAGTTTTGAATTTGTTAGGAAATGAATATATAGATAAATTACCAATTAGCTTAATTAATATGCTTAGACAAAAAAGAGAAGTTAATTATAATCCACAATATACTGATGATATTCCATTAAATGAACAAAATATAAAAAAAGAAACTATGGCTATAATAGTTTTACTATATCTAAACTATTGGTGTGAGGATGAAAATGAAATATCAGAAGTAAAACATATATTGAAGAACAATGAAGATAAGTATCAATTAGAGCTTAGAAAAAAATATAATCCAGACAATATTTTTAAAAATCACAAGCAAGAACACAAACAAGTTAACAATAATATTGTAGATGAAACTGCGATGATACCTTATAAAAAATCAATATTTATGAAAATTATAAATAAGATAAAAAGTATTTTTCATATTAGATAAAAAACAAGAAGTCCAACGGAAATTATCCTATTGGACTTTTTGTTACTACATTTCGCTATTTCCAGGCAAGAAATAGTCCACTACACCATAAATTAAAGCACCTATAATTGCAGCCATCCAAGAAATTGAATATCCAGCTACAAAAAATTGAGTTACATATAAAACAACAGCAGCTAATGCAAATCCTACAAAACCTTTACCAAAAGGACTAGCATGTAAACCTGTAATTTTAACAATTAAATAATCTATTACAGATAAAACAACAGCAGCTATTAATAAAGTCCAAATACTGTTAATAGTAAAACCTGGTGTAAAGAATGCAGTTATAGCCAATACTACAGCTGAAGCAATTAATCTACCAACTATTTGCCATACTGTAGAAGTACCTGATTTTGAATGAGTACCTTGAGCTTCTGACATAAACCTTAACCTCCTTAGTTTTAAAATTCATAATGTATTTTTTCAAAAGGTTCTAATTTTATTATTTACAAAAAAAAATAGATTATTCAAAAAAATTGGTATATAAAAGTTAAAATTTGTTAAAAATAAAAAATAAAAAGTAAAATAGGAAAAATTAAAAAATGAAAATAAAAAAATACGAAAAAATTTTTAATAAAAAAATGTTAAAAGAGGTTAAAAAATGTTAATAACTTTTTTTAGATCAATAATTTTATATGTAATAGTTTTAATTGTCATGAGACTAATGGGAAAAAGAGAAATAGGACAATTACAACCATTTGAATTAGCAATTTCGATAATGATAGCAGATTTAGCAACAATTCCAATGACCGAAATAGGAATACCAATATTTAATGGAATAATCCCAATATTAGGACTTTTGTTCATGCATTTAATAATATCAATAGCCAATTTAAAAAGTACAAAGGCAAGAGAAATAATATGTGGAAAACCACGAATATTAATATATAGAGGAAAGATAGACGAAAAAGCTTTAAAAAAAGAAAGATTTACGATTAATGAATTACAAGAAAAATTAAGAGGAAATGGTGTAGTAAATTTAGGAGATGTGGAATATGCAATTTTAGAAACAAGCGGAGATGTGACAGTTATTCAAAAACCAGATAAAAGAACTACTATTCCAGCTGATTTTAACATAATGCCAGAATATGAAGGAATACCATATGATTTAATTATAGATGGAAAAATAATGGAAAAAAATTTAAAAGCTATAGGAAAAAATTATGTATGGTTAGATAAACAAGTAAAAAAATTTGGAATTAAGCCAGAAGAGGCTTTAATTGTTACAATAGATGGAAAAGGTCAAATTTTCTGTCAGAAAAAAGAGGAGTAAAAATAAAATGTGGAAAGAAATTATAATTTGTATAGTCATTCTTTTAATGATATTTATGGGAAATTATATAACTCAAAAATATACTACAGAATCAGTAACAAACTTAAATACAGAATTAAAAAAATTAGAAGATAAAGTAGAAACAAATGAAAATGATATTATAACAAATCAAATGAATGAATTAAAAGACAATTGGGATGAAAGGTATAAAAAGTTGTCATATTTTATTGAACATGATGAGTTGGAAAAAGTAGAAACAAATTTAACAGCTATGAATGGATATATTGAAGCAAATAATTTAGAAGAAGTAAGAAGTAAAATACAAGAAACAGAATTTATTTTAAAACATATAGAGAAAAAATACGCAGTTATAATAGAAAATGTATTTTAAAACAAAAGAGTATAAAGAAATAATTATAGATTATATAGTTAATCTTATTTTATATAGAATTTTATTAAGGTATATAGTAGAAAAATCTCAAAACAAGTTTGAGATTTTCATATTATATACCTTAATAATTTCTAAAAAATTTTATTTATATTCATAATTTAAAAGATTTATAAGAATTTTATTAAATATAAATCTTATTTAATTTTTTCACTTAATTCTGCATATTTTTTTAGTTTTTCATAAACTAAATAATTTATTGTACCAGCAGGAAATTTTCCATCTTTATCCTTTTTACCAGCTGGAACACCAGTTAAAACCTCAATTCCTTCTTCAATTGTAGAAACAGAATAAATATGAAATTGCTTATTTTTTACTGCATCGACAATTTCATCAGATAATTGTAAATTATCAACATTTTGGATAGGAATCATTACACCATGAGAACCATCCAAACCTCTCATTTTACAAATTTGGAAAAATCCTTCAATTTTTTCATTAACTCCACCAATAGGTTGTATTTGACCTTTTTGATTAACAGAACCAGTAACAGCAATAGATTGATTAATAGGTATTCCAGAAAGACTAGAAAGTAGACCATATAATTCTGTACTAGAAGCACTATCACCATCTACACCATTATATAATTGTTCAAAACAAATACTAGCAGTCAAACACAAAGGAATATCTTGAGCAAACATCTCACCTAAATATCCACTAAGTATTAACACACCTTTAGAATGTGATGGACCTGAAATTTCAACTTCTCTTTCTATATTTATAATTCCACTTTTACCAGTATAAGTGTTAACGGTAATTTTAGCAGGTTTACCAAATGTATAATCACCAATAGACATTACAGTTAAACCATTTAATGTACCAACTTCATATCCAGAAGTGTTAATTAAAAGTGAATTTTCTTTTATCATTTCAAAATATTTTGCATCATATTTTTTTATTCTATCAATTCTTTCTTCTAATGCTTTTGTAATAAATTGTTCAGTTACAACTTTAGATCTAGAAATTTTAGCCCAAGTTGCAGCTTCACCAGCAACTTGAATTAAATCATCAAATCTTGTAGAAATTTTATTATGCTTTCCAGCAAGTTTAGACGCATATTCAACTAATCTACACATAGCCTTTCTATCTAAATGTGGCAATTCTTCATGTTCACAAAAACCATGAATTATTCTAGCTAATTTATTTAAATTTTCTTCATTTATTTCAGCATCATCTTCAAACTCTACTTTGATTTTAAACAATTTTTTAAAATCTGAATCCATTGCAAGTAAAGTTTGATAAATATTAGCACTACCAATTAAAATAACTTTTAAATTAAGAGGAATAGGTTCAGGTTTTAATGATATCATAACCATAGAAGAACGTTGGTCTGCTGTATTCTCTATACCTATTTCTTTGACTCTTAAAGCTTTTTTCAATGCTTCGTAGCATGCAGGATTAGCTAACAAATCTTTGGCTTGAAAAATGATATAACCTCCATTTGCTTGTTGTAATAAACCAGGTTTAAGCATCGTATGGTCTGTTTTTAAAGAGCCATAATAATTTTCATACTCCAATGAACCAAAAATATTATGATATGAATAATTTGAGTCCATTATAATAGGAGCACCATTACGTGCAGAGTTATCTACAAAAAGATTAACTCTATAATTTAGACAAGGATCAGGTCTTCTCATATTCGGACCTTGCATAGGTTGATTAGATTGTTTAGTTTCATCTTCTAAAAATACAGGAATATTTTTTAAAACATCCTTTTTTACATCTGATAAGAATTTATTGATTTTCTTATTTCTCTTATATTTTGATTTTAAATAATTAATATGAACATTCACAGTAAGTAAAGCAATATTAGATTGCCATTCTGAAATCTTTTTATCAGATTCTCTTTCAATCTCCTTAATCTTACCGATGACTTGCATAATTTGTTCTTGAACAATTAAAGATTTTTGTTCATATTCTTGTTTAATCTCATCAGCCAACTTATCAAATTCTTCTTCTTCAACAGGTTTACCATCAACAATAGGCATCATATAAATACCATTTTGAGCAGTTCTAACATGAAAATTATATTTAGAAGCATCTTGATTAAGCTTTTCCAATAAAGCAGAACGTTTAGCTTCAAACTCTTGTTTAATTAAAGCTTTTTCCTTTTCAAAATCATCAGCATTAAAAGTTTTCTTAATATCTTTCCTAATTTCTTTAATAAAACCATCCATAGCATCTTTAAATTCCTTACCTTGACCAGCAGGCAATCCAACAGCTATAGGTTGATTAGGATTATCAAAATTATAAATATAACACCAATCAGAAGGAGTCTTTTTCTTAGGAGCAATTTTCTCCAAATAATTTTTAGTGTACATTGTTTTGCCAACACCACTAGGACCTTCTAAATATAAATTGTAACCTTTTAAATCAACCTGAAGACCAAATTCCAAAGCTTTAATACCTCTATCTTGCCCAATACCACTTTGTATAGGTTCTAGCTCTTCTGTTGTTTCAAATTTGAAAACTTTTTCATCACATGTTATTTTTAAATCTTTATAACTTAATTCATTTTTGTTTTTCATTTGTTTCCTCCAAAATTTTTTCTTAGTATTTCCAATAAATTTATTTTTATTAGTAACTAGTGTAATTTTATATTAGTTAAAGAAAAAAGTAAATAATTTTTAAAAAAATTATTAAATTTATGGGGACGTTCCTTCAATCCCTAAAATTAGGGATAGGGGACGGACCTTCAAAATCTCACTATTTTGTAGATACTTTCAAAAAGGAAATTTTATTAAAATATTTTTCATTAATTAAACAAAGTATTATATATAAATTTTAATAATTACACGACTAACATTACAGAACAAATAAATTCTAAAATTATCAAGCAGGCACCTCTCAAAGCAAGTTTGAGATTCTCCTACTTGATAATTAAAGAATTTATAATATTCTTTCATTCGCATTCGTAATTAAGAAAATTTATATATAATACTTTGTTTTTGAGAGTAAAAATGCTATAAAATAAAACTCCCTTTTGAAAGTATCCACGAAATAGTGAAATTTACAAAGGTCCGTCCCCAATATCCCTAATTTTAGGGATTGAAGGAACGTCCCCATTAAAAAATAAAAAAACTATTGCAATAATGCAAAATAGAATATATAATAAAGACATATAATTTATTGAAAGGTTAAAGAGTATGAACAAAACCAAAAGAAAGATTTTTGAAACATCAATGAAACTATTTGCAGAAAAAGGATATGATGCTACAAGTATAGAAGAAATAACAGCAACAGTAGGAGTAGCGAAAGGTACCTTATATTATCATTTCTCAAGTAAAGAAGAGATTTTTAATTTCTTGATAGAAGAAGGAATAAAATTATTACAAAACAGCATAGACATAAAAACGGCAAAATTTGAAAATCATTTAGATAAACTAAAAGCTATAATTTTAATACAAATAAAAGTTGTAGTTAAATATGAAGATTTAATAAAAATATTGTTAAGTCAATTTTGGGGAAATGAAACAAGAAATCAAAAATGTCAAAAATTAGTATCAGAATATATTGATAAGATAGAGCAAATAGTAGAAGAAGGAATAGAAAAAAAAGAAATTACAGCAGGAGATTCAAGAATAATTGCTTCAGAAATTTATGGATTAATTGCATCTAGTTTAGCATATAAATTAAGGACAGGAACAGAAATAAAAATAATGGATTTATACAAAGAATTTGAAAATACAATAATAAAAGGTTTAAAAATAAATTAATTATAGAGGGGAAAAGTATGAGAGAGCAAATATATAAAACAGAAGGTTATAAAGATTTAAAAGAGATGTTAAAAAAAACTGGTGAAAAATATGGAGACTTACTAGCATATATTTTTAGAACTGAAGAAGAAGGAAAATTTAGACATATAACACATAAAGAATTTAGAGATGATATAAATGCATTAGGAACTAAACTAATTGATATGGGATTAAAAGATAAAAGAATAGCTGTAATATCAGAAAATAGATATGAATGGGGAGTAGACTATCTAGCAACAGTTACAGGTGTTGGAGTTATAGTTCCATTAGATAGAGCTTTACCAGGTAATGAAATTGAAAATTTAATGATACGTTCAGAAGTTGAAGCAATATTTTATTCTAGTAAATATGATGAAACAATGAATAGAGTTAAAGAACAAGGAACTACAAATGTTAAATATTTTATATCAATGGATTTAGAAAAAGAAGAAAACGGAGTATATTCGCAAAAGGAATTAATAAAACAAGGTAAGAAATTATTAGAAGAAGGAAATACAGAATTTTTAAATGCAGAAATAGATGCAGAGAAAATGAGTATAATGCTGTTTACATCAGGAACAACAGCAATGTCAAAAGCAGTTATGTTATCACATAAAAATATATGTACAAATTTAAAAGATATAACATCAGTAATAAGATTATATACTACAGATAGATTTTTATCATTTTTACCATTACATCATACATTTGAATGTACAGTAGGATTTTTATATCCAGTATCAGTTGGAGGTTCAATAGCATTTTGTGATGGCATTAGACATATTGCAGAAAACATAAAAGAATATAAAATAACAGCAATGATATCAGTTCCAATTCTATTTGAATCTATGTACAAAAAAGTAATGAAAGGAATAGAAAAAAAAGGAAAACTAAATACAGTAAAAAAAGGAATTAAAATAAGTAATTTTTTATTAAAATTCGGAATTGATATAAGGAAAAAACTTTTCAAAGAAATTCATGATAATTTAGGAGGAAAAGTAAGACTTTTTGTAGCAGGTGGTGCAGCATTAGATCCAGAAGCAGAAAAAGGATTTAATGAATTAGGATTTACAATGTATCAAGGTTATGGACTAACAGAAACATCACCAGTTGTAGCAGCAGAGGATGATAAATATAGAAGAATAGGTTCTATAGGAAAAGCATTTCCAAGTTTAGAAGTAAAAATTGATGAACCTAATGAAGAAGGAATAGGCGAGCTTATGGTTAAAGGCGATACAGTAATGCTTGGATATTATAATAATGAAGAAGCGACAAAAGAAACTATAGAAGAAGATGGTTGGTTTCATACTGGAGATTTAGCAAGAATAGATAAAGATGGATATATATTTATTTCAGGAAGAAAGAAATTTGTAATAGTATTAAAAAATGGAAAAAATATTTTTCCAGAAGAAATTGAATTTTTGATAAATAAAATAGAAGGAGTAAAAGAGTCATTTGTATATGGAAGACCTGAAGATGATGGGGATTATAAAATTTGTGCAAAAATTGTTTATGATAAAGACCAAATGAAAGAATTATATAATTTAGAGAATGAAGAACAAATAAAAGATTTTATATGGAAAGAAGTAAAAAAGGTAAATAAAACAATGCCAGCATATAAGTATGTTAGAGATATTATTGTAACAGATAAAGAATTAATAAAAACAACTACACAAAAAATAAAAAGATTTGAAGAAATTAAAACTGTAAATTAAAAAATATATAAATAAAATACATAGATCATATATTACTAAGATAAAACTTTAAAATAAAAAAATAAAAAGTATCTAAAAAGAGCATCTCAAAACAAATTTGAGATTATCTTATTAGATACTTTAATAATTTCTATTAAGTTTACATTTGCACTGTATTATATAAAACTTTATATAGTATCTTAATTTAATAGTTATTGTATAAATGTAGTAAAAACATGAAAAATAATATCTTTTGTAACAATTTTGTAATATTTTTGTAACATAAATATAAAATAAAAATTAAAGGTTTTACTTGTAGTTTTTTGTTGTTTACTGTATAATAATAATTGTAATAATAAAAACTAAAAAGCAAACACGCGTAAGATAAAGGAGGTAATTTACAATGTCTAGATCTGGCATAGTAAATGTAAGAATGGTTATAACTGAAGAAAAAATATTATCAAATATAGATAAGATTCAAAAATTGATAAATCCAAAAAGCAAAAAACAAATAGTTCAATTAGAAGAAGATACATATTTTAAAGATCTAATAGAATCAGTAAAAGCATATTTGATAGAATATCCAAAAAAGAAAAATTTCCCTGTAAGTGTATATAAAGCAGCTTATGGTTTGGTAGAGTATGCAACAAATCAATTTGAGGAAAATACAAAAAAAATTGAAGAGTTGATAAGACAAAGAGAAGAAAACATTGCTTTAGCAGGAAAATTAAAAGAAATATTAGAAGTAGTAGAAAATAAAGAAAAAGACTGGAAAGATCAAGTAAAAAAAGCTGAAGAAGATTTTTCAGAAGATATAATAGAAACATTAACAATCATAGGAAAAAGAAGAAGTAATAATACAGAAGAATATAAAGATGCACAAAAATTATTAAATGCAAGAATTAATAATTTGGAATCAAACTTACATATAGAAATAGATATGGAGAGAATAGAAGATAGATCAAAAGCTTTAAGTTATATAGGAATAGAAGTTGCAGATGCATTAAAATCTATCCCAGTACCAGTAGAAGAAACAACAACTGCACCAGTAGAAGAAGAACAACCACAACAAGTTCAACAAGCAGAAGAACAAGAACAAAAACAAGTAGAACAATATGAGAAACAAACAACATTTGAAGCTAAGCCAAGTTTATGGCAAAGAATTAAAAATAGCAAATTTGTAAGAACATTAAGATATATAACAAAAATTAGAGTAGTATTAGATTACTCAGCACTTCCAGAAGGAAGAGGAGAAAATAGTAATTAACTAATATAAAAAGACTTTTAATTAAAGAAGTAAATTTCAATAAAATTAAAAGTCTTTTTTGGTTACTACTCAGTCCTAGTACTATTTGCTAATTTTTATAGTTTCATTGAAAAAAATATATTTATATTATATAATGCAAATGAAGAGGTGATGTATATGAAATATATAGGGATAGTAGTTGCAATGGAAGAAGAAAAAGAAGCAATACAAAATTTAATAGAAGATATAGATGTAAAACAAATCAGTGATTTAAGATTTATAACAGGAAAAATACAGAATAGAAACATAATATTAGTAAGATGTGGAGTAGGAAAAGTTAATGCAGCAAGAGCAACACAAATACTAATAGATAAATTTGATATCAGTTGCATAATGAATATAGGGGTTGCAGGAGCAGTACAAGTATTTTTAGACATAGGAGATGTAGTAATAGCAAAACATGTAGTTCAACATGATTTTGACATTACAGCTTTTGGACATAGCAAAGGATATATAACAGGTGTAGGAGATAAAATCATTTGTGATAGAGATTTAATAGACGAATTTGAAGAAGTAATAAAAAGCATTCCAGAAAGAAATTATAAAATTAAATTAGGAGTTGTAGCCACAGGAGACATATTCTGCACAGAACCATGGATGAAAGAAAAAATAAATGGCAAATTTAATGCCGATGTTGTAGATATGGAATGTGGAGCAATAGCACAAGTAAGTTATTTAGAAAATAAACCATTTATAGCAATAAAAACAATTTCAGATGTGCCAAACAATGACAATGCAAGAACATTTGATGAAAATTTAAGATTAGCTTCAAAAAGATGTGCAAATATATTATCAGAGTATTTAAGATAGTTAAAAGGGGACGTTCCTAAAATCCCTAAAATTAGGGATTTTAGGGACGGACCTCGGCTTAATTTTAAAATTTAAAAATGGTTGAATAAAATAAATGATTAAGTGTATAATTTATATATTAAAGGAGGTATATTTATGGATAAAAAAACAAGAGTAGTTCAATATGGAACAGGTAAAATGAGTGTTTACACAATGAGATATGTTTATGAGAAAGGTGGAGAAATAGTAGGGGCAATTGATGTGAATCCAGATGTCATAGGAAAAGATATTGGTGAAATTATGGGAACAGAAAATAAAGGAGTTACAGTCACATCAGTAGAAAATGCGGAAAAACTAATTACAGAAACTAAGCCAGATATAGTAATTGTAACAACAATGAGTTTATTTAAAGATGTAGAAGATGCTTTAATGATATGTGCAAAATTAGGAGTAAATGCAATAAC
>CALXXK010000030.1 GCA_944392675.1 uncultured Clostridia bacterium | reverse complement strand
CAATTTGCGTTTTGGATGCTAACATTTTTTCATTATGACCATGCGCCAGCATTTAGTACAATTGTTATTACTAATGCAATTAATGTTATACCTTTCTGCTTAAATTTTGTTTTTTCCTTATCCACTTCTTCTGTTCCTCCTATAATCAATTTTCCCATTTGTATAGATTTATATACTATTTCATAAAAATATTATCATTATTAGTAAAAATATGCAATACTTTTATATGGTATTTTTTGCTATTTTTTTATGTCAAAATATATAAGTATAAAATTAACTTGGAGGTTTGCTATGTTCGAAATTTCAAAATATAAGAAAAGCAATGTAAAACTTTGTATTCGTTTACCAGAGAAAATGAATGAAACTTTAAGAAAAATTGCTAAAAAAGAAAATATGAGTTTTAATAATGTAATAGTCAGCTGTATTCAAAATTCATTAGATGAAATGGATTTATCTAGATATAAAGATGTTGACATTTATGAGAATGAAGACATTGATTCTAAAAATCACAAAAATAATACTAAATTAACTGTTTAATATTTTGTCATTTTTGGACGCGTCCCCAAAATGACAAAAAAAGAATTTAGGATATCCTAAACTCTTTTTAATTCTGCATATCTTTTTACTTTTTGAGTTGTTGTTTTTGCAAATGGTTCTTTTGTTAATGTAATATCTTTAACATGTTTAAATACTGGTAATTCTTTATTTATTTCTTTTATTTCTTTCCATATTATGTCTTTGTATTCTTTTTGAGTTTTTTCTCCTAGATATTGTTTTATCATTTCTTCGTCATATACTATTTTTGCACATAACATTGTGTCTGTTTTACTTTTTTCTCTAGGATATACTAAACTTTCTATTACATATGGTATTTTGTTTATTAGAAATTCTATTTCCTGTGGATATACATTTTTTCCGTTTTTTAGTACTATAATGTCTTTTTTTCTTCCTGTTACATATAAAAATCCGTCTTCGTCCATATATCCAAAATCACCTGTGCTAAACCATCCATCTTTTAATACTTTTTTAGTTGCTTTTTCATTTTTATAATATCCTAGCATTACACTAGGTCCTTTTACTGTTATCTCCCCTACTCCGTCTTTATCTGGATTGTCTATTTTTGCTTCTAGGTTTGGTAATATTAGTCCTACTGAACCTGGTCTTTTTTCTTTGTCTGTTTCTGCTGAAATTACTGGAGATGTTTCTGTTAGTCCATATCCTTGTATTAAGTCTATTCCTAAATTGTTGTATCCTATTATTGTGTCTTTATTCATTGGAGCTGCACCGTAAAATACTACTCTTAGGTGTCCTCCAAAATTGTCTAATACTTGTTTAAAAAATTTTTTTCTTAAATCTATATGACATTTTAATAATGCATTTGATATTTTTGACATTGTATTTATTAATTTTGTTTTTCCTTTTTCTTCTATTGCATGTTGAATTTTTTTATACATTGTTTCTAATACTAATGGAACTGCTACAAATACTGAAACTTTGTATTCTGCTAAATTTTTTTGAATATGTTTTAATCCATCACAAAATGCTACTGATGCTCCACTGTATAGTCCATATAAAAATGTGATTGTACATTCAAAAGTATGGTGTATTGGTAAAAATGATAGAAGAGTATCATTTGGATATATTTTTACCCATGTTGCTATTGCTGATATGTTTGAACATATATTGTTTTGTGATAACATTACTCCTTTAGGAAAATTTGTTGTTCCTGATGTAAATAATAGTATTGAGATATCCTTATTATTAATTTTTATATTTTCATATCTTGTGTCTCCACTTTCTAAAAGTTTTTTTCCTTGTTTTAATATATCACTTAAATTTTCTATTTCATTATTATTTATATCATCCATACATATTAGCTTGTCTACATTATCATTTTCTCTTTTTATTTTTAACATGATATCTTCATATTTTTTGTCAAATATAATGGTTTCTGCTTCACTTTGTTCAATTAATGTTTCTATTTCTTTTTCTGGTAGAGCCTTGTCTAATGGTACAACTATCATATTTCCTGTTGTAACAGCTAAATAGCTCATGCACCATTCATATCTGTTATTGCCTATTAGTGCAACTTTTTTTCTTTCTTTTATAAATTCTAAAAGACCTGTACTTAGTGCTTTTATGTCTTCTATAAATTGCTTATATGTAATGTTTACATATTCTTCATCTGGAGCATTTGCATTTTTCTTGAATTTATATGCTATGTTATTAGAATATTTTTGTTCTACCATTTTTAGCATTTCTCTATAATCATTTACTTCTTGTGCCTCGTGTACTTTTCTTGACTCTTTCATATACTCCACTTCCTTTTAAACATATTTTATATTATTTTTTTCTCTTATGTCAATAATAAGAAAAAATTTTTTGTTAAACAGATTATTTTACAATATATCTTAAATTATGACACTTTCACGTTTAAAATGATAATTTTTTTACAAATATCTTGAATTTTTTACTAAAAAACGCTATAATGTTAATAGTTTTTTTATGATTTTTTAAATTAAAGGTGAAAGAAATGTTAAAAAAGGATGTTTACAAATTTACAAATTCTCAAAAAAATATTCTTGATACAGAATTATTTTTTGACAAAACTACTATAAATAACATAGGAGGCTATGTATTTTTCGAAGAACAACTTAACTTTGACTATTTAGAGCAAGCAATTAACATTTTTGTGAAGAAAAATGATGCTTTAAGGTTAAAAGTAAAATCAGAAAATGGTGAATTGTCTCAGTACCTAGATGATTATTCATTTTTTAAAATTAATATTGCTCAATTGAATAATAAAGATGAAGTTGAACAATTTAATCAAGATTGTTTAGCGAGACCTTTTACCCTTATTAATTCAGATTTATTCTATTTTACAATGTTTAAATTGCCAAATGGATTTGGTGGTTTTAATATAACTTCACATCATTTAATATCAGATGCTTGGTCTATGAGTTTATTAGTATCTGAGATCATAGATTTATATTCAAAATTAATTAATAAAACTCCCATTGATGATTCTAATTATCCATCTTACATTGATTATATTAAAGCAAATGAAGATTATATGAATAGTCCTCGTTTTATTAAGGATGCTTCTTTTTGGAATTCATTATTTGATAAAGAACCTGAAATAACACCTATTTCAACTAAAAATAAAAATAATTTGTCTACTATTTCAGAAAGATTATCTTTCAAATTATCAGATGATTTGTTGAGTAAAATAAATAATTTTTGTAAGAGTAAAAATTGTTCTGTTTATACATTTTTTATGGCTATTTATTCAATATACCTTGCAAAAATTAATAATACGCCTGAATCTATAATTGGTACACCTGTTTTAAATCGAAGTGGTTTTAAAGAAAAACATACATCTGGTATGTTTATTAGTACTGTTCCTTTTAAGGTTACAGTTGATAGAGAATTAAAATTCGATGATTTTTTAAATAATGTGCTATCTACACAGATGAGTATTTTCAAACATCAAAAATATCCTTATTCAAATATTTTGAATAATTTAAAAAATAAATATAATTTTACTGAAAATTTATTTGATTTGGCCTTATCTTATCAAAATGCCAAAGAAAGTAAAGAACATGATGATATAAAACACTATATAAGATGGGTTCAAAATGGTCATAGTTTGCAATCTTTGGAAGTTCATTTCTTTGATATGAATGATACTGGAAGCTTTGATATTTATTATGATTATCAAATAAATAAATTTACTAGTAAAGAGGTTGAATCTCTTCATTATAGAATTTTAGATATTGCAAATGAGGTTGTAGACAATCCAGATATACAAGTAAAAGATATTTCTATTTTATCTAATAATGAGAAAGACCTTATTTTAAATGATTTTAATAATACTTATTTTGAGTATGATAAAAATGATACACCTTTAAAAATATTTGAAGAAAATGTTTCTAAAAATCCTTCAAATATTGCTGTAGTTTTTGAAAATAAAAAATATACATATAAACAATTAAATAATATGGCAAATAAATTAGCAAATTATATATTAAGTATGAACATACCTGAAAATAGTCTTATAGGAGTGAAATTAAATCGTTCTATTTATACTGTTGTTTGCATGTTAGCTATTTTAAAAGCTAATTGTGCATATATGTTAATTGAAAAAGATTTACCAGAAGATAGAATTATATACATGCTACAAAATGCTAAATCTCCTTTACTTATTTTATCTAATAATGTAAATGATGTAGATTTTGCAAATAAATTATATATTGAAGATTTAGATTTTAATAGTTTAAATTCTTCTAATCCTGCTATTAAAGAGAATAAAGATAATTATCTTTCTGTAGTTTATACATCTGGTTCTACAGGAACTCCAAAAGGAATTTTAGTAAGAAAATATAGTATGGTTAATTTAGTAAATGGATACAAACTATCTATGCAAACAGATTCATTATCAAATTTTCTAAGTATTTGCTCTGTTTCTTTTGATATGTTTGCAGCAGAAGTTTGGATTTGCTTACTTTCTGGAAAAAAACTTATTTTAGCAAATGAAGAAGAAGCAAAAAATCCTATTTTGATGAGTAAATTAATAGAAAAACAAAATGCTGAATTTATGCTAATTACACCATCTAAATTAGATTTGTTATTATCTAATGAAAATACTAGAACTTGTTTAAAGCATATTAAAGCTACTCAAATAGGTGGTGAAGTTCTTACACCTAGTTTTTATGAGAAAGTTAGAAAGTATACAAATGCTAGAATATATGATGGATATGGACCTAGTGAGACAACTTCTTGTTGTTCTTGCAAATTTGTCACTTCTCCAGATGAAATTAATATAGGTAAACCTCTTTGTAATGTACAAATTTATATTTGTAATAAAGATCTTAATTTATGTCCTATTGGTGTTACTGGTGAATTGTGTATTAGTGGTGATGGAATATCTTTTGGATATATTAATAATCTTGAAGCGACAAATAAGAATTTTATAGATAATCCTTTTGGAAATGGAATTATGTATAAAAGTGGAGATTTAGCAAGATGGACCGCTTCTGGAGATATTGAATATATAGGTAGAAATGATTTTCAAATTAAAATTAGAGGTTTGCGTGTTGAATTAGAAGAAATAAATAATGCTATTAAAAAATTAGATGGAATTGATAACTCTGTGACTATTGTTAGAAAAATAAATAATATTGATACAATATGTTCTTTTGTAGTTTCTAAGAACAAAGAACCAGAAACGATAAAAAAAGAACTTAATAATCATCTACCTCATTATATGATTCCTACACATATTGTTATATTAGATGAATTACCTCTTACTCCAAATGGAAAATTAGATAATAAGAATTTACCTGAGATAGATATAAAAGTAGAATATGTTGAACCAAAAACAGATTCTCAAAAAAGAATTTGTAAGCTTTTTGAAGAATTTTTAAATATGAAAAAAGTTGGAATTACTAATAATTTCTTTGATTTAGGTGGAGATTCACTAATTGCAATAAAATTGATGACTAAAATTAACTATGATTTTAATATAGAATTAAAAATAAAAGATATCTTTACATATACTACAGTTGAACAATTAAGTGCTTATATTGATTCTTTAAAGGATTCTAAAAATGAATCTTTGCATTTAACAAAAGCAAGCAAACAAGATTATTATCCATTATCATCAGCACAAAAAAGAATTTTTTACACTGTTAATATGGATAAAGACACTATTGCATACAACACTCCTGGTGGAATTATATTTAATGGATATTTAGATACAAAGAAATTAGAAAAATGTATAAATAAAATTATAAAAAGACATGTGTCTTTACGTACATATTTTGTTTTTGAAAAAGATGATGTTAAACAAAAGGTTTTAGATAATTTAGAATTTAAATTAGATACTATAAAAACAAGTTATTCAAATTTAGATGAATTATTTAATTTTTTTGTTAAACCTTTTGACTTAACTAAAGCTCCTTTATTTAGAATGAAATATGTGAAATTTTGGAATGGTAAAAGTATTTTATTTAGTGATTTTCATCATATTATTTGTGATGGTTCATCAATTTCAATTTTTATAGATGAATTATGCAAATTGTATAATGAGCAATCTTTAGATAATATAGAATTTGACTATATTGACTATTCTGTTTGGGAAAAGGATTATTTTAAAACTAAATCTTTTGAAGAAAGCGAAAATTTTTGGCTTGAGCAGTATAAAGATGAAATTCCTGTACTTTCTATGCCAACAACATATAAACGTGGAAATACTTATTCTTTTGAAGGTGCTAAAATATATAAAACTATTCCAGATAGTGATAAAATTTTGGATTTATGTAAAAGCTTAAATACTACACCATATATGTTTTTACTTAGTATTTATTACATTCTTTTATATAAATACACATCTCAAACAGATATTATTGTAGGAACTCCTATTGTTGGTAGAAATATGCCAGAACTTGAAAATATTATAGGTATGTTTGTGAATACCCTTGCTTTAAGGAATAAAATAGACCCTAAGAAAAGTTTTGCAGAGCTTTTAAATGATATATCTACAAATTGTTTAAATTGCTTTGAATACCAAACATATCCTTTTGATAAATTAATTGAAAAACTTAATATTAAAAGAGATATAAATCAAAATCCTTTGTTTGATACAATGTTTGTTTATCAAAATGAAGGTAATAAAGAAATTAAATTAGGTAAAATTTCTTCTAAATATTATATGCCAGATAATAAAACTTCTAAATTTGACTTTTTACTTGAAATCGTTCCAGAAAATAATCATTTTAATGTAAATTTGGAATATTGTACAAGTTTATTTAGTAACGATTTTATGCAAGCATTTTTAGAACATTATATAAATGTTTTAAATTCAGTTATTGAAAATATTGATATAAAAATATCTGATATTTGCATATTGTCTTTAGATGAGAAAAATAAAATCCTAAATCTTTGGAATGATAATTCTTTGGAATATCCAAAAGATTTAAGTATTATAGAACTTTTCGAAAAACAAGTAACCAAAAATCCTGAAGGTATTGCTTTAATTTATAATGATGATAAATTAACATATAGAGAATTACAAAATAAAGTAAATAGCCTTTCTTCTTACTTATATAATAAAGGAATTAAAAAAGGTGATTTTGTTGGTACTTTGCTAGATAGGTCTTCTAACCTAATAATTTCTATGCTTGCAATAATGAAATGTGGTGCAATTTATTTACCTATTTCTAAAAAGTTTCCTGAAGAAAGAATTAGGTATATAATACAAAATAGTAAATTAAAAACTTTAATAGTTGACAATTCATATCATTCATTTAATTATGCTCAGAACATAATTAATATAGATAGAATAAATATGTCTAAAAAGAACTTTAAGTTTAAGGTTAAGTATTCACCTGAAGATGTTATTTATACAATATATACATCTGGGTCTACTGGTAACCCTAAAGGTGTTCTTGTAAAAAATGAAAATTTGAATAATTTTATAGCATCTTTTAAAAAGTTGTTTGATTATTCTGTTAACAATAATGATATTTGTTTGGCAACAACTAGTATATCTTTTGATGTAAGTATATGGGAATTTTTCTTTACTTTATTAAATGGTGCTACCCTTTATTTATATAAAAATGATACTATTGAAGATATTTTTGATTTTTGTAAAACAATACATGACGAAAAAATAACTATGGCTTATTTGCCACCTAATATATTAAATGAAGTTTATCAAATACTTTCTAAATATGATAATGTTGATTTACAAAAAATATTACTTGGTGTTGAGCCAATTAAAATAAGTACAATATCAAAATATTATTCATTAAATCCTAATATGAAAATAGTAAATGGATATGGTCCAACGGAAACAACAATTTGCTCTACTGCTTTTGTTGTAGATAATATAGATTATCCAAATTATCATATATTACCTATTGGAAAGCCTTTATATAATTTAAATGCATATGTTTTAGATAAAGACTTAAATCCTGTACCTATTGATGTTCCAGGCGAATTATATATTGCAGGTCCTAATGTTACAAAAGGATATTTGAACAATGAAGATTTAACAAATGAAAAATATATTAAATGTCCTTTTAAACCATCTGAACGTATGTATTCAACAGGTGATGTCGTTAAAATAATGCCAGATAAAAATATTTTATTTATTGGTAGAAATGATAATCAAATAAAAATAAATGGACATAGGATAGAATTAAATGAAATAGCTTCTACTATTTCTACTTATCCTTCTATTACTAAGAGCTTTGTTATAGTAAAAACTATTGGTACAAATAAATCTTTAGTTGCATATTTTACAGCTGATAAAAAAGTAATTTTAAATGATTTACGTAGTTTTTTATCTTTAAAATTACCATTTTTCTCAATTCCTAATTTATTAGTGCAATTAGATAAATTTGTTTTAACACCAAATGGTAAAGTAGATAAAAAATATTTAGAAAGTTTGGAAGTACAAGAGGTTAGTAATTATGAAGCTCCTCGTAATGAATTTGAAGAAAAATTAGTTGGTTTATGGCAAAAATATTTAAATGTAAAAAAAGTAGGAATTAATGATAATTTCTTTGATTTAGGTGGAGATTCTTTAATAGCTATAAGATTACAAATTGAAGCTTTTGATTTGGGATTAAATATTTCATATGCAGATATATTTTCACACCCTACTATAAAACAATTAAGTAGTAAAGTTTCTCTTCATTCTGGTGATATAGATATTACTAATTATGATTATACTAAAATAGATAAATTATTAGAGAAAAATAAATTACCTATTGTTAAGAGAAAATCTAAAAAAACTCATATCAATGCTGTTTTACTTACTGGTGTTACTGGTTTTGTTGGTATTCATATATTAGATAATTTATTACGTAATACAAATTCTACTATCTATTGTTTAGTACGTGATAAAAATCATGTGTCTTATACTGATAGATTAGCTAAAATTTTGAATTTCTACTTTAAAGATAAATATACTCACCTAATAGGAAAACGTATCAAATTACTAAAAGGTGATATTACTCAAAAACATTTAGGACTAAAGGATGAAATCTATAATTCGATAGGTCAAAAAGTTTCTGCTGTTGTAAATAGTGCAGCAATAGTAAAACACTATGGAAATTCATCTTCTTTTGATAATACAAATATTAAAGGTGTAAAAAATATTATTGAATTTTGTAAAGACTTTAATATTAAACTATATCATTTGTCTACATTAAGTGTTTCAGGTAATGTTTTTGCCGAAGATGGATTTAAAGGTGCAACTATTGATAAAAAGACTGATTTTGAGGAACACAATTTGTATGTTAATCAAGATATTTCTAATGTATATGTTTATACTAAATTTATGGCAGAAAGAGTTATATTAGAAAATGTAGAAAATAATAATATAAATGCAACTATTATTAGACTAGGAAATATAACTAATCGTTATAGAGATGGTAAGTTCCAAATTAATATTTCTGAAAATGCATTTTTAAGTAGACTAATTTCTTTTATAAAATTAGGTTGTATTCCTGACTATTTACTTGAAGGTTATGGCGAATTTAGTCCTGTTGATTATGTTGCTGACGCTATTGTAAGAATTGTTAAAAATAATCCTGATTATACTGTTTTTCATTTGTATAATAATAATCATATTCCTTTAGGAAAAATGATTAAGATTTTTAATAAATATGGATTACATATTGATATTTTACCAGAAAAGGAATTTTTAGAGGTTATTAACAAAACTTTAAAAGAAAATAAAAGTATTTTATCAGGAATTATAAATGATTTTGACAATAATAAAAAATTAGTATATGATTCTAATATAGTATTAAAAAATGATTTTACAAATGAATTTTTATCTACACTTTCTTTCAAATGGTGTAAAATCGATAAGAAATATATTTATAAGTATTTGAATTATTTGAAAGAAGTTGGATATTTGGGAGGTACATAAAATGGATTTAGTAGGGAATACTGCTTTAATTGCTTTATCAATTTCAACTTTATTATTAATTGCTTTATTAGTATTAAATATTAAGACCAAAAAGAAAAAACAAATAAATTACTCTTTTATGGCTTTTATTAGTTGCTTGCTAATTTGTTGCATAGGGCAAATATTATCTATTATTTGCCCTAGATTCTTTGATGTTGAACCAGTTTATTTTGATTATTTTGTTTATATTGGTACTTGTTTTTTACCAATTGCCATGTTTTTCTTTGGTTTGACTTTTGCTAAAACTAAAATTAAATTTAAAAAGAAATATTTATTATTGTTTGTTATACCTGTGATTTCTTTACTTGTATTATGGACAAACGATTTTCACCATTTATTTTATGTAAAATATGCTGTTTTAAATAAAGATACTGTTTTTGGTAGTTATTTTACGATTCATTCATTATATACGTATATATTAATTTTTGTTGGTATTTTTTATTTAATACGCTATTCTACTAAAAATTCTGGATTCTTTTCTAAGCAATCTTTATTATTAATAATAGGTACTTTAATTCCTCTTATTATTAATATTGTTGGACTATTTGGAGTGAGTATGAGTATATATATAACTCCTATATCATTTACATTTACTGCAATTTTTTATTCACTTGCTATATTTAAATATAACTTTTTAAATGTAAGTCCTATTGCTTTACAGACTGTTGTTAATAAAATGTCTGATGGCTATATTGTTTTAGATGTTAATAATACTGTAATTGATTTTAATCATACTTTTTTAACTATGATAAATGTAAAAGATTCTGACTTAAGGGGAAAAGATTTTTTTGAACTTTTAAATACTACAAAACTAATTACAATTGAAGCTGATCATTTCAGAGAATTTATTATTAAAGCTAAAGAAAATAATAAAACTTATTCATTTGAATTAAATACAAAAAATAATAAATATTTTAATGTAGAAATTTCTAGTATTACAAATAATTCATCAATTTTAGGTACTTTAATACTTTTTAAAGATATTACTCAACATATTAACGACTTGAAAACTATTGGTGAAAAACAGGAAACATTAATGGAAAAGGAACGTTTAGCTTCTTTAGGTCAATTAATAGGTGGTATAGCACACAATTTAAAAACTCCTATTATGTCTGTATCTGGTGCATCTGAAGCTTTGAAAGATCTTGTAGATGAATATGATTCTTCTATAGATGATCCTCAAGTAACTCACCAAGATCATCATGATATTGCCAAAGATATGTATTCATGGATTGAAAAAATAAAAACACATATTGAATATATGTCAGATATAATCACTGCTGTTAAAGGTCAAGCTGTAACATTGTCAAATGAAGAAGATGTTTCTTTTACAGTTGAAGAATTATTAAAACGTGTTAATATTCTGATGAAACATGAATTAAAAAATGCAATAATTTATTTGAATATAAAAATGAAAACAGATGAAAAAACTATTATAAAAGGTGATGTAAATAGTTTAGTACAAATTATAAACAATATGATTTCAAATTCTATACAAGCATATAATGGAAAAACTGAACAAAATATTGACCTTATAGTTGAGAAAAAAGAAAATGATTTGGTAATTTCTATCAAAGATTATGGTTGTGGAATACCTGAAAAGGTTAAGGAAAAGTTATTTAAAGAAATGATAACTACAAAAGGAAAAAATGGAACTGGATTAGGTCTTTATATGTCATATTCAACGATTAGAGCTCATTTTAATGGTAATATAACTGTTGAATCTGAGGAAGGAAAAGGTTGTACTTTTAGTATAATATTGCCCTTATAAAATGAACTAACAGTGCTACTTTAGCACTGTTTTTTTATGTATTTTTTGTTAAAAATGCTTGCATTTTGTCCTTTTTATTAATATAATGTGATTAGAAAATTTGAAATAATAAATTTTATTTGTTTGAATATAAAAATTTGTCAAAGCATAATTGCTTAAATGGGAGGTTTTTATGAGAAAGAGTTTACAAAATAATATGCAGAATAACAATAATAATATGAATTATAAAATATTGGCTGTTGATGATGAAGAAGGTATCATTGATTCACTTTCTATCTTTTTAAAAAGATCTGGTTATAATTTTACTGGTGTAACAGACCCTCGCCAAGCAATTGAACTTGTCAGAAATGAACATTTTGACTTAATGATTTTGGACTTTATAATGACTCCTTTTCATGGAGATCAAGTCGTTGAAGAAATAAGAAAATTTAATAAAGAATTATATATATTATTACTTACAGGTCATAAAGACTTAGCCCCTCCACTTGAAACAATTAAAAGATTAGATATTCAAGGTTATTGCGAAAAAAGCGATAAATTCGATCAATTGTTATTATTAATAGAATCAGGTATAAAATCAATTGAGCAAATGCATGAAATTAAGAAGATTAATGATGAATTAAAAGATACTTACGAGAAATTAGAGCAAGCATATTTGGAAAGTATTGAAACATTACGTTATACTGTTGAAGCTAAAGATACCTATACAAGAGGTCATTCTGATAGAGTTTCAGAATTTTCAGTACTAATTGGTAAAAAAATCGGATTGTCTGATCAAGATTTAAGAACACTTCAAATTGGTGGACTATTCCACGATATTGGTAAAATAGGTGTTCCAGATACTATTTTACAAAAAGAATCTAAATTGACAGATGATGAGTATTCAGAAATAAAAAATCATCCTTCAATTGGTGTACACATATTATCAAATGCTACTATTTTTAAGGATATTATTCCAATTGTAAAACATCATCATGAAAGATATGATGGTCATGGATATCCTAGTCAACTTAAAGGTGAAGAAATTCCTTATTTAGCTAGAATAACAGCAATAGCAGATAGTTTTGACGCTATGACTTCTAGAAGATCTTATAGAGATGCTTTACCTTTGGATGTTGTTAAAGAAGAATTTAGAAAAAATAAAGGCACTCAGTTCGACCCAGAATTAGCTGATGTATTTTTGGATATTTTAGAAAATCATTTTGATGAAATCAAAGAAATTCAAGATAAATATTTAGGTTAGGGGACGTTCCTTTAATCCCGAAAATTAGGGAAAATGGGGACGGACCTCCCAAATTACTATAAATCCACTTTCCCCCATTTAGCTCCAATATGTATCATAAAATATATGATTTTGAATGTGATTGGAATAATTTTAGAAATTCTTTATTAATTTTTTGGAAAATGT
>CALXXK010000029.1 GCA_944392675.1 uncultured Clostridia bacterium | reverse complement strand
ATTTTAAGCCCCGTCCCCAAATTCCCTAGAGGTCCGTCCCCATATTCCCGAATTTTAGGGATTTAAGGAACGTCCCCAAATTTCTATTAAACTTACAAAAATGTAATATTAATTAGTATACTAAATAAAAATTAAGTGATATAATAATAACTATTATTAATACAAAATAAAAAACAATTCAATTAAATAACAAATACAGCAATAAATAGAAAATTGAAAGAAAAGAACAAAAACGTAACAAACAGGAGAAAAGGGATGAAAGAAAATAGGAAAAGTAATTTAGAAGAAGTAATAAAAATTTTCTGGGTTTTTATAATAGCAAGTATAATAGGATACGTATTTGAATTTATAGTAGTCTTAGTTCAAAAAGGGTATTATGAATGTAGACAAGGATTAATATATGGACCATTTATACCTGTTTATGGAATTGGAGCAATTGCATATTATTTATTTTTTAATAAAATAAAAACAAGAAATAAACTAATAGTATTTTTACTATCTATGATATTAGGAGGAATAACAGAATATTTATGTTCGTTTGTACAAGAAGTGATATTTGGAACAATATCATGGGATTATTCATATTTACCATTTAACGTAAATGGCAGAACAAGCTTACTACATTGTACTTACTGGGGAATTGCAGGAATTATGTATATAATGTGGGTAGAACCATTAATAAATAAAATAGGAAGAGTGTCAGAAAAAAAGGTTACAAAATTAGTAACAATAATTGTTGCATTATTTATGCTATTTAATATAATTATTTCATGTGTTGCGATGTATAGACAAACTCAAAGATTGAGAAATATACAACCACAAAATAAAATAGATGTTTTTTTAGATAAGTATTATCCAGACGAGTATTTGGACAAAATTTATGCAAATAAAAAAAATGTTATTACAGTTGATAATTAAGAGGAAGTGAACAAATGAAACAAATATATATTATTTTAACACACACAGGAACTACATTATCAAAAATTATAAAATCTTTCACAAAAGATGAATTTTCTCATGTATCAATTTCTTTAGATATAAATTTAGAGAAAATGTATAGTTTTGGTAGAACTAATCCATATAATCCTTTTTGGGGTGGATTTGTACATGAAAGTGTAAATTCAGGAACATTTAAAAGATTTAAAAGAACAAAAGCATTGATATATTCATTAGAAGTTACAGATAAACAATATGAAGTCATTGATAGATTAATAAATCATATGAAGAGTTATAAAAAAATATATAGATTTAATGTTTTTGGACTATTTGGAGTGGGATTTAATAAAAAAGTAAAGATCAAACATGGATTTTATTGTGCAGAATTTGTAAAATACATTTTGAAAAAAGCAGATATTGACATAGAATTACCAGAATTGATAAGACCAGAGAATTTTAAAGATATAAAAAATGCAAGAATAATTTATAAAGGATTATTAAGAGAATATGGAAAAACAAAGGTAAGGCCACTTGAATACATAAAAAATGGATTAGAAGTTGTAAATCATAAAGAAGGAATAGTATAAGGATATTGAAAAGTAATAAACTTATATAATTATCTATTGTTTTATAGTCAATTTTGTGATAATATATTGATACTAATTAATAGAGGAAAATAATTAATTTTATCTATTTGGAATTTAATTTAGACCTCTTGAGAAAGGAATGTGTTAAACAATGACTTTAAAATTTATAACTGATTATATTGATGATAAAATCAGAAAAGATGAAAATAAAGTAGTATTTTCATTTTATGAGATAAGAATAAAATTAGACTTATCAGAAGAAGAAACAGATGAATTTTTAAAATTAAGCAGAACAAGACTAGAAAATTTAGGATATCAAGTATATTTTACAGGAGCAAAATTCACATATAATAACACAAATATGGTGGTACAACCTAATGAATTAATGGTAGCAATAAAATAAATTTGGAGCAAATAAATGAAAGTAAAATTAGAAAAAATATTTTTTATAATTACTATAATAATTATATCACTAGTAATGGTTTATTGGATAAATCAAAAAGAAGGATTTCATGAAGATGAAATCTTTTCATATGGAAGTAGTAATTATAATTTAGATAATGTATTTCAAAGATATGGGGAAAAAGATGAAATAAATCAAATAATATTTGATAAAATATTGGTTGGAAATGTAGTAGATAACATTAAATTCTATTTAACTAATCCTAATCAATTTATGAAAGAATATAATAATTTAGTAAAGCAAGAAAAACCAATATGGAAAACTAAGCAAGAGGCACAAGAATATTTAACAATAGGTAAAGCAGATGTATTAAATTATTTTAGTGTATATTATAATCAAAGTAGGGATGTTCATCCTCCGCTTTTTTATTTTGTAGTACATTTAGTATCTTCTATATTTTTCGGTATGTTTTCGAAATACATTATTTTTTTAATTAATCTTATATTTTTAATCTTATCTTTTATAATGTTAAGGAAAATACTGAAACTAATAGATAAACAATATTTGAGTATTCCATTAGTAATATTATATGGTCTTAGTATAGGAACAATATCAACAGTAATATTTTTAAGAATGTATCAAATGTTAGTGTTTTTTATATTATTATCTTTATATTTACATATAAAAATAATAAAAAATGAATTTGATATAGATAAAAAAACTAGAAATATTTTAATAGTAACAACGATATTAGGATTTTTGACACAATACTATTATTGTATATTTGCATTTTTCGAATTTTTAGTATTGGTAATATTGTTACTAAGGATTAAAAAATATGATAAGCTAAAAAAATACATAAAATATCATATAGTGAGTGCAATTATTGGAATTGCTTTATTTCCAGCATCTATTTATCATATATTTTTCTCATATAGAGGAATAGGAGCAGGAGTAAAATCTGGATTAGGAAATATAGGAATATACTTAACAGAACTTTGCTATGCTTTTTCTATAAACGAGATATTGGCATTAGGATTTATATTAATTTTAATGTGTATAACAATTATTTTTATGATAAAAAAGAAAAGAAAACTTTCATCAACTAAAAAAAATATTTTTACTATTTTAATAATACCAACAATATTATCTTTTTTTGTAATTTGCTTGATTTCTCCGCAAATGAAAGATAATACTATAATTAGGTATATATCAATAATAATACCATTAGTAAGTATGATTACTATATTAATTTTAGATAAAATAATAAGTATATTTATAAAAAATGAAAAAAATATTAACTTTATGGTAATACTAATCTTAGTAGGAATTTTATCTATATATGGATTAGTAACTAGTGAGCCAAGATATTTATATAAAGGATATAATCAAATTTTGGATATAGCAAGAGAAAATAAAGATTTACATTATATTTATATATGTGATAATAATTTTACATATTTAAGTGCATTACCTGAATTTTTGGTATATGATGAAACAATGATAATTAATAATAATTTAGATAATTTAGAACAATTAAAAAATGATGAAGAATTAAATAATCAAGATAGTATTATTTTGAACATAAAGAAATGGTTAGATTGTGATAAGATTTTAAAAGATATAATAGACTATACAAAATTTAATAATTATGAAATATTATATGATTCAAATGAACTAGAAAGTATAATATATAAGCTTACTACTTAGCACTAGTAATATTTGATAATTTTTTTAAGTTTATCTGTCAATATAATTTTCAAAGAAACTGTAAATAAATTTTATGGCACCCTTCCAAACAAGGATGTTTGAACTCTTTCCATAAAATTTATTAATAGTTTCTAATTCAATTAATTTCCATCAAAACTTAAAAAAATTATCAAATATTACTAGTGCTAAGTAAACTATATGAGTTAATAAAATAATAGGAATTTTTTAAATGTATTGAAAATATAATTTTAATATAGTAAAATGAATAAAAATGTAGGTATTCCAAAAATATAAAAGGAGGAGAAATATGTGAGAGATTATCGGGAGCAATGGAGAGTGTATCATGTTTATGTCTGCAAAAAGAAAAAAATGACAAAAGAACAGATAGCAAGACATTTAAATGTATCTGTAAAAACTGTAGAAAGAGATTTTAGATATATGCAAATGAATAGGAAATGGTTATGGATATTAGTATTAAAATGGAGATGATTTTTCACTAAAAATAGGTCAGAAAAAGTTTTCTGGTCTATTTTTTTGGTATATGAAAAATCAAGTTTTTCATATATAATAATGTCGTAACAAATGTAAAATTACTAACAGATACATATGATTTTCATAATATGTAATAGGGGGAATTATTATGTGTTGTGAAGATAATATATTTAAATTAGTAAAACAATTAATTTTTTTTATTATATTTATACTTATAATTACTTTAATAATTGTATATATAAATGTGCAAAATACTCAAAATCAGCCTAATATATTAGTAGCAATTGCAAGACAACGGAGATAATACACAATTAGGTACAACAAGTATAAAATTTAGTCAAAATAGTATAGTAGAAGGAAATGCATTAAGTCATACAGAAGGAAGTGATGAAATTCAGGTAAATGAAACGGGGATATATCAAGTTTCTTATCAATTATATGGAGTGCAAGATGTAACAGGAACATTTAATTTTAATGCTATTCTTTCAGTAAACAATCAGCCATTACAAGATACTTTTAATGAATCACCTGTTATAAGGAATAGTACTAGTAATAGAATGACATTAACCAGTACTGTTATTTTACAATTACAGGCAGGAGATATTCTTAAATTAAATGGAGTATCTATTGAAGATATAAGCTATAATAATGCACGCATTGATATAGAAAAAATAGGATAAATTTAAAATACTCTATAAAATTGTAGAGTATTTTTTCGTTTTGTGATAATATATATTAATGAAAGGAGAGATAAAAATGAAAGTATTATTGGTAAATGGAGGACCACACAAAAATGGGTGTGTAAATACAGCATTAGAGGAAGTAGCAAAAACATTAGAAGAAGAAGGAATAGACACAGAAATATTTTGGATAGGGATAAAACCAATAGCTGGATGTATTGCTTGTAAAACATGTGTAAAAACTGGAAAATGTGTATTTGATGATGTTGTAAATGAATTTGTAGAAAAAGCAGAAAGTGCAGATGCATTTATATTTGGTTCTCCAGTACATTATGCGGGAGCAACAGGAGCAATAACTTCATTTATGGATAGAGCATTTTATTCAGCATTTAACGGAGGTAAAGGTGATAGATTTTTATTCAAGCCAGCAGCAACAGTGATTTCTGCAAGAAGAGCAGGAACAACAGCAACTTACGATCAATTAAATAAATATTTTGGAATAAGTCAAATGCCAATAATTTCATCAAGATATTGGAATATGGTACATGGTGCAACACCTGAAGATGTAATAAAAGATGAAGAAGGTATGCAAACAATGAGGATTTTAGGAAAAAATATGGCATATTATTTAAAATGTATTGAAGCTGGAAAAGAAAAAGGAATAGAGTTACCAAAACAAGAAAAAATAAACTTTACAAATTTTATAAGATAAATAGTTTATATGCAATATTTTTAGTTTATATTATTGTTTATTTAAATAAATTTGTCTAAATCAAAAATATAAGAGAGATCATTTTTGAACCATACCCATTAATGTATATACAAAATAAGAAAGAGTGTATACTTTAATGGGTATGGTTCATTTTAAGGACTTTCTTTTTTTTACGTTAAAAAAATGATAAAAAGTATTGACACAGTGTCAGAAAAGTGATATATAATAATTAAATTGACACAATGTCAGAAAAACGAAATATGAAAGGAGAATATAAATGTCTAAAGAAATAGTTGATATTAGAAAAGAAGAAATTATAAATGCTTGTGAAAAATTGTATGAAAATAATAATTTTAAAGATATAACAATTAAAAGTATAGGAGAAAAAACAACATTTTCTCGTACTTCAATATATAATTATTTTCAAACAAAAGAAGAAATATTTCTTGCACTTTTCAAAAGAGAATATGAAATATGGACAAATGATTTGAATCAAATGTATGAGGAAAACTCAACTATGACAAAAGAAATATTTGCAGATAAACTAGCTAAAACAGTTGCAAAAAGAAAAAATCTATTAAAGTTACTTTCTATGAACATGTATGACATGGAAGAAAACAGCAGAATGGAAGAATTAATAGAATTTAAAAAAGCATATGGAAATTCAATAAAAATGGTAAAAAAATGTATAGATAAATTTTTCAAAGAAATAAGTGATAAAGAAAAAGATGAATTTGTATATCTATTCTTTCCATTTATGTATGGAATCTATCCTTATGCAGAAGTAACAAATAAACAAAAAGAAGCAATGGAAAAAGGAGGTGTGCTATTTAAATACTTGTCTATTTATGAAATAACATATAAAGGAATTTTAAGATTATTAAATTAAATTTATAAAGGAGTGATTTTTATGTCTGAAAAATTAGTTGCATATTTTTCATGTACAGGAACAACAAAAGAACTAGCAGAAAAGTTAGCAAAAGTAACTGGAGGGGATTTATTCGAAATAAAACCAAAAGAGGAATACACAGTCTCTGATTTAAATTGGAGAGATAAAAGTAGTCGTAGTTCATTAGAAATGAATGATAAATTTTCTAGACCAGAAATTTTAGATAAAGTAAATAATATGGAAGATTATGATACAGTATTTTTAGGATTTCCAATTTGGTGGTATACAGCACCAAGAATAATAAATACATTTTTAGAGTCTTATGATTTTTCAAATAAGAAAATAATAGTTTTTTGTACTTCAGGTGGAAGTGGAATAGGTAATACTATTTCAGATTCAAAACCATCTTGTTCAAGTGATACAAAATGGCTAGAAGGAAAAAGATTTCCTAGTAATGTAAGTATTTCTGAATTAGAAGAATGGGTAAATAGTTTAAAGGAGTGAAATTTATGAAAATAGTAATATTAACAGGAAGTTATAATTTACATGGTACATCAAATACTTTGGTTGATGAGTTTATTAGAGGAGCAGAAGAAAATGAAAATGAAATAGTAAGATTTGATACAGCTCATTTAAATATACATCCATGTATTGGGTGTAATCATTGTGGTATGGATGGAGATTGTGTATTTCAAGATGATATGGTTAAAATATTAGATGAAATAGAAGATGCAGATATGTTAGTTTTTGCAACGCCAGTATATTATTTTGCAATGACAGCTCCACTAAAAAGTGCAATAGATAGATTTTATTCTAGAACAGGAAGAATAAGTAGTAAGAGATTAAGAACAGCACATATAATTACTTGTTGGAACACAGATGATTCAACAGTAGAACCATTAATAGTTCATTATAAAAAATTAGTTAGTTATATGCATTATAAAGATGAAGGAATGATTGTTGGAAAAGGTTGTGGAACAGTAGGAATGATGCCAGAGCATTTTTATAAAGATGCATATGAGTTAGGAAAGAAGATTAAATAAAAGTTATAAAATAAAAATATATTAGTGGGAGAAGATGGTATGAATAAAAAAGTAATAGCTTTATTAATTGCAATCCTTATTGTAGCAGTTATAGCTGGAATAATTTTTGCTATAAGTAATAGGGAAAATAACAGAGCAAACAATTCTTTAAGTGGTGAAACTATAAATAATGATGTAGAGATAGGAGAAGATGGATTAATTTTGATTAATGGTGGGACTTTTGAAATGGGAAGTCCAGAAACAGAAATGCAAAGAGAAGAAGATGAAACACAGCACGAAGTAACAGTAAGTGATTTCTATATAGGAAGATATGAAGTAACACAAAGTGAATATGAAGAAGTAATTGGAGAAAATCCAAGTAATTTTAAAGGAGAGAACTTACCAGTAGAAAATGTTAGTTGGTATGATGCAATAGAATACTGTAATAAATTAAGTAAAAAAGAAGGTTTAACACTTGTATATACGATTGATGGAGAAAATGTAAGTTGGGATAGGTCAGCTAATGGATATAGATTACCAACAGAAGCAGAATGGGAATATGCAGCAAGAGCAGGAACAACAACTCCATTTAATACAGAGACTTCAATAAGTGATGAAGAAGCAAATTATTACGGACATTATCCTTATGGAATAGAAGAAAATTATTTCTCACAAGAAAATCTTGAAACAGAACCATGTAGAAAATATGGAACAATATGATACTATACTTTTAGGATATCCTAACTGGTGGGCTACAATTCCAATGCCAGTTGCAAGCTTTTTAGAAGAATATGATTTTAGTGGAAAAACAATAATTCCATTTTGTAGTCATGGTGGAGGAGAATTTGGACAAAGTATAACAGATATATCAAAACTTGCTCCAAATTCTAAAATTGGTGAAGGGTTAAGTATTCATTACTCTGGTGGATCTAGCCTAGAAAACGATATATCAAATTGGTTAAGTGCCAATGGTATTTCTGAAAATTAATAGATTATGGAGAAAGATTAAATGAAGAATAAAATAAAAAAGATAATAGATATAATAATGACTTTTCTTTTTATTATATTAATGGGGTATTATGTAACAGATAACGATGTGCATGAAATATTAGGAACTATTACATTTATATTATTTATAATTCATCACATATTAAATATAAAATGGTATAAAGGAATATTTAAAGGAAAACATAGTTTTCAAAGAACATTTCATATTATATTAAATTTATTACTTTTCGTAGCAATGTTAGGAATGATGATAAGTGGAATAATGATTTCAGCCAATGTATTTGCATTTTTGGATATTCCTACAACAATGTTTGGAAGAAAACTACATATGTTATCAACATCATGGGGATTTGTTTTAATGGCAATTCATGTAGGATTTCATATAACATCACTTATGAACAAATTAAATAAAAAGATGAAAAATAGTACCTTTGAATATGTATATTACTTTATATTAGTTCTTCTAGTAGGACTAGGTATATACTCATTTATAAATTTAAAAGTGTGGGAAGATATGTTTTTAGTAAATGACTTTAAGTTTTTTGATTATGAACAGAGTCCAATATTATTTTACTTTAAATACTTGCTTGTATTAATTTCAATAGCACTTGTTATCTATGTTATCATTTCTTTTGTAAGAAAAGTAAAAAATAAAAAATTAGATATTAAAAGGAGGAATTAAAATGCAAAAAAATATAGGTTCAAAACTTGCATTATATCCAATGCCATTATTAGTAATAGGAACAATGGTAGATGGAAAAGTAAACTGGTTACTAGCAGGACATAGTGGAATTATAGGACATGATAAAGTTATGGCAAGTTTAGTAAAAACTCATTATACAAATAAAGGAATTAAAGAGACAAAAACATTATCAATTAACATAGTAAGTGAAGAAATGCTTAAAAAAGCAGATTATGTAGGTAGTGTAAGTGGAAGTAAAGAAGATAAATCAGATGTTTTTGAATATCGTATTGGAGAAGCAGGAACACCAATTATAAATGATGCACCAGTAGTTATGGAATGTAAAGTAGAAGATAATTATGAGACAGATAATTTTGATAACTTTATAATGTCAATTGCAAATACTTATGTTCAAGAGGAAAATTTAGATGAAAAAGGAAAAATAGATTATACAAAATTTAGTCCAGTTTTATTTGAATTTCCAAATTACACATATTTAAGAACAGGAGAGACTCTTGGAAATTGTTTAAGATTAGATAAAGAATAAAATATAAATTAGAAAGGAAGGAAAATTATGAATAAGAAAAAAGTAATAGCATTAGTTGCAATTATTTTAGTAATTGCAGTAATAGCAATAGTTGTAGGAATTAATTTAGCAGGAAATAATGGAGAAAAAAATACAGTTCAAAATCAAGTAAGTAATGAAAACAAATTAGGAAATACACAAGTAGCACAAACTCAAAATAATACTTTAGAAAATGAAGAAGAAACACAAAATAATCAAGAAAACGGAAGTGGAAAGGCACTAGTAGTATATTTCTCACATACAGGAAACACAGAAAACGTTGCAAATTTTATACATCAAGCAGTAGGTGGAGATATTGTAAAATTAGAAACTGAAGAGCAATATACTGACAATTATAATGATTTGTTAGATATAGCACAAGAAGAAAAAAATGAAAATGCAAGACCTGCTTTAAGTACTAAAATAGATAATATAGATGAATATGATACTATCTTTTTGGGATACCCAATTTGGTGGGGAGATATGCCAATGGCAATTTATACATTTTTAGATGAATATGATTTATCAGGAAAAACAATAGCACCATTTGTAACATCTGGAGGTTCAGGACTATCAGGAACATCAAAAGATATACAAGGTGAAGAGCCAGAAGCAAATGTAACAGAAGGATTATCTATAAGAGATACAAATAGTGCAGATTCACAAAGTGAAGTAAATAGCTGGCTATCTGAAATAGGTTTTTAAGGAGAAGTTAGATGAAAAAAGTTATTTTAATTATAATTTTACTAATTATAGTAATTGGTATTATAGTAGGAATTATATATTTTAATTCTGGAGAAAATAAAAGTAACATAGAAAATAATAATAATAGTTTAAGCCAAGAAACTATGGAAAATAATACTACTAATAATGGGATGGGGAATATTGTAAATAATAATATTACTAACAAAAATGAAACTCAAAATTTACAAAATGAAGGAGAAAATGTAAGTATGGCGAATGCAAGAATAAAATTAACTGTAAATGGAAACGAGGTATTTGTAAAATTAGATGATAATGTAGCAAGTAGAGAGTTTTTAGAAATGTTGCCACTAACATTAACATTTGAAGATTTTAATAGTACAGAAAAAATAGCAACATTACCAAGTGAATTGAATGTAGATGGATTACCTTCAGGATATACACCTGAAGTAGGAGACTTTTCATACTATGCACCTTGGGGAAATGTATCAGTATTTTATAAAGATTTTAGATATTCTAATTCATTATATAAATTAGGAACAATAGAATCTGGAACAGAGATACTAGGAAATATAAGTGGTAATTTTGAAGTTACTATTGAAAGAGTAAGTTAGAAAATATATAATTTTTATATAAAAACAAAGGAGGTTTTTAGTATGAGTTTTACAATTAATATTTATTATACTGGAAAAGATGGAAGTGCAAGAAAATTTGCAGAAGAAATGGTAGAAAAAGGAGTTGTAGAAAGAGTAAGAGCTGAAAAAGGAAATCAAAAATATGAATATTTTTTCCCAATGGACGATGAAGAAACAGTTTTATTAATAGATAGATGGGAAAGCCAAGAAGCATTGGATGAACATCATAAATCACCAATGATGAAAGAAATAGCAGAACTTAGAGATAAATACAACCTTCATATGAGAGTAGAACAATTTGTAGAAAGAAAAAAATAAATAAAGTTGTTTTTTGGGACGGGGCAAAAAACACTATAGAAAGGAAGATATAAAATGGAAAAAGCAAAAGTATATTTTACTAAAGAAATAACACCAGAAAGTGTTGTTAAAATGTATGAAACATTAGGAGTTAATTTGCCGGGAAAAGTAGCAGTTAAGTTACATTCAGGAGAAGAAGGAAATCAAAACTAAATTAGACCTGAATTTGTAAAAGCAATTGTTGAAAAAGTAAATGGTACAGTTGTTGAATGTAATACTGCATATGAAGGAGCTAGAAATTCAACAAAAAAACATGAAAAATTAATAAAAGACCATGGTTGGACAAAATATTTTGATGTAGATATTATGGACGCAGAAGGACCAGATTTAGTATTAGAAATTCCTAATGGAAAAATACTTAAAGAAAATTTTGTTGGAAAAGATATTCAAAAATATGATTCAATGCTTGTTTTATCACATTTTAAAGGACATCCAATGGGCGGTTATGGTGGAGCTTTAAAACAATTATCAATAGGATGTGCTTCATCAGAAGGAAAATCTTGGATACATTCAGCAGGACAATCTAAAGACCAAACTAAAATATGGGATAATTTACCAGAACAAAATAAATTTTTAGAGTCAATGGCAGATGCAGCATCTAGTGTAGTTAAACATTTTGAAAAAAACATTGTGTTTATAAATGTAATGTGTAATTTATCTGTTGATTGTGATTGTTGTGCAGTTGCAGAAGATCCTTGTATGAAAGATATAGGAATTTTAGCAAGTACAGACCCAATTGCTATAGACCAAGCTTGTATTGATTTAGTATATAATTCAAAAGACCCAGGAAGAGACCATTTTGTAGAAAGAGTAGAAAGACAAAACGGTAGACATACAATAGAATCTGCAGCAGGACTTGGATTTGGAACAAGAGACTATGAAATTATAAATGTAGACTAATATAGGAATGATATAAAAAATATGCTAATTGTATATAAAGCAATTAACACTAAAAATTTATAAGGATTATCAGTTGATAATCTTTTATTTTTTATGATGGTATATTTTTTGATACAACTTATAAAATTCTGCATACTTGAATTATTTTCTATATGAAGTATAATAATTATACAATATAAAATGGAGCATATTATTGTATGTTTATAATGAATGATTTAATATTAAAATATTTGCTAAAAATTAATACTGAAAAAAATAAAGAATTAAATTATTTATATGTAGCTTTAATAAGAACTAAACGTAATTTTATTTTAGGAATTATAATTTGTAAAAAACACTACACAAAATAAAAAAAGTATGATAAAATACTTGTAGTGTTGTTTAAAAATTGGATAAATTTAGCAACAAAACAATCTATTTACATAAAAAACAATCTGAAATTTCTGGCACAATTTTGGCACAATTCGTTGGTTAGAAAACCTCGAAAACCTATATAAATGGGCAAAGAACAATAAAGAAATTTCACGAAATAGTTTTATGATAGAACAGCCGAAAGTGGCTTAAATACTGAAAAAAATTGAGAAGGAGGAATTAAAAATGAGTCGGACATTCAAAATGGCACAATATACAAGCAAAGAAAGGAAAAGCAGATGCAGCTAGAGGAAAAATATTTACAAAATTAGGAAGAGAACTATTAATAGCAGTAAAAGAAGGTGGACCAGACCCAGCAGGAAACTCAAAACTAAAAAATGTAATTGCAAAATGTAAAGCAGCAAACATGCCAAACGACACGATAAATAATGCAATTAAAAAAGCTTCAACAAGTAATGAAAACTATGAAGAAATTATATATGAAGGATATGGACCAAATGGAGTAGCAGTAATAGTAGAAGCGGCAACAGACAACAAGAACAGAACAGCAGCAGATGTAAGACATGCTTTTGATAAATCAGGAGGAAATTTAGGAACAACAGGATGTGTATCATATAT
>CALXXK010000028.1 GCA_944392675.1 uncultured Clostridia bacterium | reverse complement strand
GCATGGGCTGTTGCAGAATTTATTGCAGATAAAGAAAAATGTGGAGCAAAAACACTATTTGCCACACATTATCATGAGCTAATAGAATTAGAAGAAAAAATAGAAGGTGTAAAAAACTACTCTATTGCAGTTAAAGAAAAAGGAGAAGATATAATCTTTCTAAGAAAAATAGTCAGAGGCGGAACAGACGAAAGCTATGGAATACATGTAGCAAAATTAGCTGGAGTTCCAAAAATAGTAACACAAAGAGCCAATGAAATTTTACGTTCTCTAGAAAGAAAAAATATTTTAAATGGAAAAGTACAAGAAAAGAAAGACAAAAAACAAGTAGAAGGACAATTTGACATGTTTAACTATAAATTAGCAGAAATTGCACATGAAGTAGATAAAATCAACTTAAATGAACTTACACCAATAGATGCATTAAATACACTTGTCAGAATAAAAGAAAAAATGAAATAGGGAAAATGGGGACGGGGCTTTTTTTCCCTATTGACATAAGAATATAAAGAGATTATAATAAGATTATTACTTTATTAATAATAATCAACCACAATTAAGGAGAGAGTATGATGGGAAAAACTGGTATTGTTGTAAACATTTTTTGGAATCGGGGAGTATTAAAAAAGGAGAGATGGAAAATAATTTATAGGGGAAAATATAAGCAATGTTATTTCCTTAGGATAGTTTATTCATTAGAATATTATTTAAATAAATTACTTTTCAAATATTTTAATGATGGAAAAAATTATTTAGAATATAAACCATCAAAGAAAAAAATTCCTAATAATCCAAACAAAGAAGAATTAGAAGAGTTCTTGAATAAATTTAAAGTAAAAATTATTTCAACGGATTCATATAATGAAATTACAATTTATACGGTTCAAGGCTAGGGTAATACCCTAGTCTTTTAAAATGTAAAAAATGATATGTATTATAATTATTAATTTATACATTTTATTATCACATTGTATATTATGTATCGCTAAATAGATGATTAGCTAAAATTTGTAAATCATTTTCTAAAGGGCAATCAAAAGTAAGGTTTTGCTTACTTATAGGATGAATAAATTCGAGCTTTGAACAATGTAGAGCTTGTCTATCAATTAATGAAGAGGATTTTCCATATAAGGTATCCCCGAATAATGGATGACCAATATAGCTCATATGAACTCTAATTTGGTGAGTTCTACCAGTTTCTAAAGTACATTTTACTAGACTGTAATCATTAAATTCTTGTAAAACTTCAAAATGTGTTATTGATTTCTGTCCATTATCATCTACGCATCTTTCAATTATACTATTTTTCTTTCTTGCAATTGGTAGATTTATAGTACCAATTTTATCCTCGAATTTTCCAGAAACAATGCATAAATATTCTTTTTTAAAAGTCTTATTTTCCATTTGTTTAGATAAGCATTCTTGAATATATTCACATTTGGCAAAAATTACTAATCCAGAAGTATTTAAATCAAGTCTATTCACTGGACGAATTTTCTTTTTTAATCCAATAGAATCAAAATAATATCTAACACCATTTGATAAAGAAGTATCAAAATGAAGCATTGAAGGATGAATTGCAATTCCAGCAGGTTTATGTAATATTAGAAACCAATCATCTTCATAAATAATATTTAAATTCATAGGAGTTGGAACAATATTAGAGTTATCTTCTTCTGAGTTTAAATTAACTGTAATAGTATCACCAATAGATATTTTATCTCTAGTGTCACAAATATTATTATTTAAATATATACATTTGTTTTTTATTAATTTAGTGCGTAGATGTGTGGATATATGAAATTCTTTAAGTAATATATCATTTATACATATATATGAATCATTTCTATTTTCATATTTTAGTAACATCATTATAGACCTCTCTTTAATTTGTATTGATTTATTATTTTTATATTATATAAGATAAAAGCTAATATGGCAAATTCTTTGAATATGTTATGAGTTAATAGCTAAATATTAAAATTAGAGGTATATAATTGAACAAATTTAATTTATAATCATTGATTTTATTTAAATAAAAAGATATAATATACAAAAGGAAAGAGGGGTTATATATGAAAAGTGAAAAAGGATCAGTAACATTACTTGTATTAGTGGTATTGTTAATAATAACAGCATTTATTGTAGGTTTATATATGTTGAATAGCAATAAGATATCAGAAGTACAAATAAATCAAGCAATAATAGAAAAGAATTATGACGAAACAGAAAACATTGACCAAATATATGAAAGAGTATTAGATAATGAAGAAATTCTTTTCTAACCATATTTGTACACACTTTAGGAAGGAATGAGAGCAAAAATGAGAATTAGATATAAAAAATGGGCGAGACCAGAATTAGAAGCAAGCAAATTTTATATAGATAATCCTGAAGAATTAAAAGGAAAATGGAAAGAAAAATTTAAAAACAAAAATAATCCAATACATTTAGAATTAGGATGTGGAAAAGGTCAATTCATTTCAAATTTGGCAGTTAAACATCAAGAAATAAATTATATTGCCATAGATTTAGTGGATGCAATGTTAGGACTAGCCAAAAGAAATGTAGAAAAAATATATAAGGAAAATAATTTGGAGCCAACCAATATATATTTAACCAGATTTGATATAGAAAGAATTTTGTTAATATTGGACAAAAAAGATGAAGTTGAAAGAATATATATAAATTTTTGTAATCCTTGGCCCAAAGGAAAACACAGAAAGAAAAGGCTTACACATACTAGACAACTAGAAAAATACAAAGAGTTTTTAAAACCAAATGCAGAAATATATTTTAAAACAGATGATGATGATTTGTTTAATTCTAGTTTAGGATATTTTGACGAAACAGGGTTTGAAATTTTGAAAAAGACATATGATTTACATAGTGAAAATATATTTGGAGAAAATATAGAAACTGAACATGAAAAAATGTTTTCAGAGCAAGGAATAAAGATAAAAGCATTAATAGCTAAATTGAAATAAGAAATAAATGTATAGTATATTAAGATTTATTAGAGAATATTTGTATGTAAAAAATATATTGAAAAATGATTAATAAAATTTTTTTATTTTTGTCATAGAAAAGAGATGAACTATTAAATGAATGTAGATGATGTGAAAAATCATTGTAACGAAAAAGAATATATGATGGAAGCGGTAAAGGAAAATGGAAAGTTTCTTGAATATGCATCAGAAGAATTAAAAGATGATAAGGAAGTAGTAATTCAGGCTTTAAATAATGATGCGGAATCTTTAGAATTTGCAAGTACTAATTTAAAAGCAGATAAAGAAATAATAATGTTAGGAATTAAGGGGGCACCTTGGACGATTTGTTATGCATCAGATAAGTTAAAAGCAGATAAAGAAGTAATGCAAGAATGTTGCAAAAATTATGGTCAGGCTTTATATTTTGCAAGTGAAGATTTAAGAGATGATAGAGAAATAGTTAAAGAAGCAGTAACTAATAAAGGTATTATAATAAAATATGCAAGCAGTAGATTAAGGGATGATAAAGAATTAGCAATAATTGCTGTAAAACAAAATAAAGATGCATATCATTTTATATCAAAAAATTTACAACAAGATGAAGAAATTAAGAATTTAAAATAGAATATTAATGATATAAAAATGAGTAAATCGAGTATATTGGAAAGTTTGTGTAAACTTTAAACTTCTTATGATAATTTTAAAAAATTTTAATAATTGAAGTTACAGAAAATGTTTTAAAGATTGTAATATGTTTTTAAACTATAGTAACTAAAAACTAACCTACATTTATATATAGGTTAGTTTTTAGTTACTATAGTTTAAAATACTAATTGTGAGGTGTTAAAAATTGATTAAGTAATTGATCTCTGCATAAATTTTCGAATTTATCATCAAGAGACTCTAAAATAATATTTTCATTATATTTTCTATCTAAACAATGTTTTATTATATAATCAGCAAGTTCAGGATTTTTTGAAAGTAATGGACCATGTAAATAAGTTCCTATAACATTATTTAAGAAAAAGCCCTCATGTGTATCACCAAACTTATTACCATTACCGTACAAAACATTTCCAAAAGGAGTAGAAATGTTAAATGTTTGTCCACCATGATTTTCAAATCCGATTACTTTAGTAGTGGTATCATTTAGAGTAACATCAATTACTATATTTCCAATACATCTTTTTTTTCTATCATTAATAGCTTCGGTATAATAATCAAAGACCTCTAAGCCAGGTATAATATTGCCATTAACATCTTTATAATATTTACCAAACAATTGATAAGCACCACAAATAAGCAAAAAGAAAACACCATTATCAATTGCTTTTTTTATGTTATTTTTATAATTAACCAAATCTTTAGCCAAAATACTTTGTTCCTGGTCAGCACCACCACCAGCAAAAACTAAATCATAATCACAAAAATGAGGTTCATTATCACCAATAGTATATTGATCAATGATACATTTTATATTTCGTTTTTCTAATCTATATTTTAAAACTTGTATATTACCAAAATCTCCATAAAGTTCTAAAATATCAGGATATAAATATAATATTTTAAGTTCTTTCATTTTCAAATCCTTTCTTTAAAAGTGAGACTAGAGAAATTGTCATTTTGGGGACGCGTCCAAAAATAACAATTTTATTATTTATATAAAAATTTTTATTAATACTCAAAATCTAAAATTGTTATTTTTGGACGCGTCCCCAAAATGACAATTTCTCTAGCCTTGCTTTAGAATAATTTATTATTCTGACATAATTTCTTTTCTTGTTGGTTGTAAAGCTGTATAATTTGCAATAACATATTTTTTTGAGTTGGTAGAATATAGCTCATCAACAGCTTCATTTAAGTTTAAATAAGGTAATATTCTATTGCTATCAAATCCAGCAGTTTTTATTCTTATTGCGATATCATAGGCTCTAGTACCAGAAGTTATTATCCTAGTTACATTTTTTAGTTCATCAAAATTGATATCCCAAATCCAAGATACATCATGACCGTCAGCCAAATTATCATTTAATACAAATAGTAGTTCTTTTTCATCATCGTCTTCATTTAATATTCTAAGACTTACATTTGCACCAGTGGGATTTTTTGCTAAATTAATTATAGTTTTATTACCTTTTATTTCTAATTCTTCTAATCTACCATTGTTAAGTTTAAAAGTAGAAAGAGCACGTTTTATAATATTTCTATCTATATTATATAAGCTTACACAAGCTATAACGGCTGTAAAGTTATAGATGTTGTAAATACTATTAAAATTAGTAGTATAAGTAAAATTGTCAATTTCAAAACTTCTATTTTTTAAATCAACATTTGTTGCCAATTTATATATTTTATTTTCACCATAGCCACAATTAGGACATTTAAATTTTCCTATATGAGAATATTGATAATATTCATATTCAAGTTTTGTATTACAAAATGGACAGAACTTGCCTTCACCAGCTTCTCTAATTTTCTTTGTTGCAAATTCATATTTTTCTACACTGTAATAATATATATTTTCATTTTTAGGATTAGCTTTTGCAAGTCTTGAAACATTAGGGTCATCACTGTTTAGTACTAGATTCCCAGTATAAGTTTTTAAAAACTCATTAATTCTTAATATTAAAGTTTCAACTTCTCCATTTCTATCTAATTGGTCTCTGAAAAAGTTAAGAATTAGTAATGTATCTAATTTTAAATCTTTAAATACTACAGGAATATAACTTTCATCTACTTCAAATACTAAATAATCAGCTTTTATTTTACCAGTCAAAGAACAATTTTTCATTAAAGTTGATAGAATTCCGGTTTCCATATTATTTCCTTCAACGTTACTTATTACTTTATAACCAGCAGTTTTAAAAACGTAACCAATAGCATTATTTGTCATTGTTTTCCCATTTGTAGCTGTAACTGCAATTATAGGACATTTGATTTTAAAATATTTAAATATGTTTGGATTCCAGTCAAATGCCAGTTTCCCTAAAAAATTACCACCGTTTTTTTCTAAATATTTTTAATCCTATATTTAAAATTTTTATTATTAATATTATAAAAAAGTTCTTCATAAAATCCTCCATATTTTGATAGATTATATCATACTGTCAAAAGGTAATCAATAAATATATTTTATTTTTTTGCAACAAAGGGGACGTTCCTTCAATCCCTAAAATTCGGGACAATGGGGACGGACCTTCCTAAGTGCTGTAAATCTGCTTAACCCATTTAGCCCCACTATGTATCCTAAAATATATGATTTTGAATGTGATTGGAATAATTTTAGAAATTCTTTATTAATTTTTTGGAAAATGTTCGCGTCGAGCTTTAGCTCGGACTAAGTGAAAGGGTGCCAAAAAATTAATTTAGAATTTTTTAAATTATGTATTGAACCGAAAAATCATATATTTTATGATACATAGTGGGACTAAATGGGTTAAGCAGATTTACAGCACCTAGGAAGGTCCGTCCCCATTGTCCCGAATTTTAGGGATTGAAGGAACGTCCCCTTTGTTGCAATTTGATTAAAATAGTAGTATTATATATTTAATGAAAAACAAGGTTAAAAATATTTGTAAAAAAAGGAATGAGAAAATGATAAATTTAAGTTTGAAAAACAAAAATTTTTATGTAGCAATGGATTTTGATAAAACAATAACATCAAGTGACAGTGTAGATTCATGGGCTGCTGTAGCTCAAGCTGAATTTGTGGGGCAAGAATTAGGAAAGAAGATGGATGAATTATATAATAAGTATAGACCTATAGAAGTTGACTATTCAATTAGTGAAGATGAAAAGAAAAAATACATAGAAGAATGGTACAAATCTTGTATGGATTTATATTACAAATGTAATTTAGATAAGGATAAAATGACTAAATCTATACAAAGCACTAATATAACTTTTAGAAGTGGTGCTAAAGAGTTTTTAGAATTAATGTATAAAAATGACATTCCAGTTATTGTTTTGTCAGCGGGAATTGGAAATGCGATTGAACAATTTTTAAAAGACAATAATTGTTTATTTAAAAATATGTATATTATAAGTAACTTTATAGAATTTGATGAAAATGGAAAGGCAAAGAAATTTGATAATTCTAAAATAATTCATACATTAAATAAAAATATGAGAGGACATTTGCCAAGAGAATTCGAAGAAAAATTGTCTAATAAAGAATATAGATTACTTATAGGAGATTTAATAGAGGATATAAGAATGGTAGATAAAAATGAACTAGATAGAACATTAAAAATAGGCATTTTAGATATTAATATAGAAAGTAATATTGATATATATAATAAATATTTTGACTTAGTTTTACAGGGAGAAGATGCAACTTTTTATCAAATAACTAAATATGTAGAATAAAATTTGTTTTGGTGTGCCAAATTTTATTTTATAAAATTTGGTACACCAAATAATTTTAAGAGGCTATTTTATTATAATTTCATTTCGATTAAATCTTTCCAATATTTTTTAGGCATATATTGCATTTGACATTTAGGATTTTTTCTTTCTTTAATTGCAATAGTTTTAAAAAAAGCTTTCCATAAATCTTGATATAACTTTTCATTTTCTGTAAATTGAGGGATATTTATATTTGTACTGTCAACTATTTGATATGTTTGACCATTATATAAAAAACATAAATTTCTATATTTATCATGGATAATAAAAAATTGATTAGGGAGTCTATTAATAAAATGATGTCCTAAAGGTTCAATTATATTATTATCTGGATGAATTGAGGCATAAAACAAGTTATTACCAACTTCGATAAATCTAAGCAACCCTTTTAATTTATGACATTCAAATAAAGCTCTTTTTCTCATAGAAATAACTTTATAAACATAAGAATTTGTTAACATATTATTTATTTTGGGACCAATTTCAAAACCTTCACATATGTATTTTAAAATATTTATTTCTTTATCTTTTTCGTTAGACAAAAAAGCATTATATGAATTATATAAAGTTTCATAACAAATATTTTTTTCAATACCAACAAAAACTCTTTTAGATTTTTCATAATCAGTTTTTATATATAAGGTTTTATCTAAAAAATTAGGTATATATATATCTTTTGAATATATTTTTTTAGGTAAAGTCTTATTTGAAAAGACATCAAAAACAATTGTTAAAAAGCCATCAAAAGTACCATCATAAATATATGTTGTATTTATAAGCTTCCAGTTAGACATTTTATTTTATCCTCCTTTGTTGGTTTAAAATTATCAAAAAGTGATAATTGTTCAAAATTTTTATTAGGTAAAACTAAACGTTCTTGATAAATAAGATTAGTTTCTATAAAGTTTTGATTAAATTTATAAACTCTATCATAATATTTACCTTTACACGTTATAAAATATTTTGCTCTTTTCATTACAATTCCAAGTTTTTTTAATTCATGAAAACCAAGCAAAAAGTTTCTTCGAGCTCTAATTATTTTTTTTGCACTAATTACTCCAATTCCTGGAACTCTAAGCAAAGTGAAATAATCAGCAGTATTTATTTCAACTGGGAAATTCTCAATATGTCTTAGAGCCCATTCACATTTAGGGTCTAATATATTATTAAAATTAGGATGAGTTTCATCTAATAACTCATTTGCTTTAAAACCATAAAATCTAATAAGCCAATCAGCTTGATAAAGTCGATTTTCTCTAAGTAAAGGCGGAGAAGACAAAGTTGGTAAATTTTTATCATTATTTACGCTTATATAAGCAGAATAATATACTCTTTTTAAATTTAATTTATTATACAAACCTTCTGACAATTTTAAAATTTTCAAATCACTTTCAGGAGTTGCACCAATAATTAATTGAGTAGTCTGACCTGCAGGAACAAAGTTAGGTTTATACTTATTTTTATCTAATTTGTTTAATTTTATATTATTAGAAACATATGACATAGGTTGCAAAATACCATCTTTCTCTTTTTGTGGAGCTAGAAGTTTTAAACTATTATTAGAAGGTAATTCTATATTAATACTCATCCTATCAACTAATTTGCCAAGTTTATCAATTAAACTTTGATCTGAACCAGGTATTGTCTTACAATGTATATATCCATTAAATTTATACTCATTTCTTAATATAGAAACAGTTTTAATAAGCATTTCCATTGTATAATTAGGAGATCGAATTACAGCTGAACTTAAAAACAACCCTTCTATGTAATTTCTTTTATAAAAGTTAATAGTCAGATCAGCTACTTCTTGAGGAGTAAAAGTAGCACGTTTAACAGAATTAGAACAGCGGTTAATACAATATTTACAATCATATATACAGCTATTACTAAACAATATTTTTAAAAGAGAAATGCATCTTCCATCAGCACCCCAACTATGACAGATACCTGAAAAATTTCCATTTCCAATTCCAACTTTACTGTTTTTTCTTTTGCTTCCACTTGAACTACAAGAAGCATCATATTTTGCAGAATCAGCTAATATTGTTAATTTATCTAATATTTCCATAATTAATATCATTCCTTATTATAATAAATCTGAATACAATACCAAACATTTGTACCATTATAGCAGGTAAAAAAAGAAATGTCAAACGTTTTTTTGCAAAACTTTAGTTTGAATAAATAAAATTTAATTACTGCTCAATTTTACTTAATGTTGAGCAGTAACTAAATTGATATTATGTTTAGATACAATCACATGATGTAAATTAATATTTTAATTTATGTAAAAATAGTTTAAAAAGTTAATATTATTAGATATTTTTAAAAAACAAAAAATTTAATTTTTTTCTTTATAAATTTATAGAATTGAGAATAATTACCTTTGGAAAAACCATTTTTATCTATTAATATAGCATGTGTTTTATCAGTATATAAGTAAAAAGAATTATTATGCTCAAAAATTTTATATAAATCTTTATATTTTAATTTAAAAAAATTTTCCTCATCTTCTATTGTAAAAATATTATCATAAAAAATGAATCTAAAAGTTTTTTTATTAATGATTTTTTCGCTTTCATAATCTTTTTTTACATCAGAAATAGGTTTTATAAATCTTAAAAATATGAAAGCTGTAAGGAAAATGCAAAATATGATTGCGGTACTATAGATACGAAAACTCACTAAATATATAATACAAGTAAGTATTGTAGCTATAATTATAATATTAAATAACATATATTTAAAACGAAATTTTTTTCTATGAAATTCTAAAAATTCATCATAAGATTTTTTTGAATATGTAGTTTTGTTTTCAAATAAAATTTCCAATTCAATCACCAACAAAAGTATATCATAACAAAATAAAATATAAAAGTAATCACAAAAAAATAATAATATTAATATAGTAAGATATGAAAAGCTTTACCAGCAAATATATACAATTTTATTAATCTACAAGAAATAACAATTTAAACTAAAATTTTATTTACAAAAGAAGAAAAATTTTAATTAATAAAAAGGAGGAGGTTGTGGGATATTCAGATAGAGAATTATTAGCAAGAATTGTTCAATGCGAAGCAGGAGGAGAAGGAGATAATGGTATGAAAGCAGTTGCAACGGTTGTAATGAATAGGGTAAATGTGTCAGAAGGAGAATATGCAAGAATATCACAAGGAGGAAGTATAAGAAATATAATATTTCAGCAAGGACAATTTGATTGTGCAATGGAAACATTAAGAAACCAATATAATCCCCAAAATATTTACAATATGAATCCAACAGAAATACATTATAATATTGCAGACTGGGCATTATCTGGAAATAGATTAAATGAAATGGGGGATTGTCTTTGGTATTTAAATCCATTTAAACCTGTGTGTGATAACACGTTTCCATATAATGGTTCAGGAACTTTTCATACTAGACTGGGAGAACACTGCTTTTACAGGCCAACAGAACTTTATAGGCAAACTTAAAATAAGGGAGGATAATTTTATGGAAAATAATCAAGAAAGTGAAAACAAAAGAGAAGATAGAAATGTTCAAATAAATCAAAATTCACCAGAAATTTTAACTAATAATATTTATACACCAGCTTTTTTAAGAGAGCAAATAGGAAAACTAATGAGAGTAGAATTTCTAATAGGTACAAATAATTTAGTAGATAGAATAGGTATATTAGAAGATGTTGGGGCAAGTTATATACTACTTCGTGCAATTGAAAGTAATAATATTACATATTGTGATATTTATTCAATTAAATTTATTACTATATCATCTTCCAATATTTATAGTAATATGAATAATCTAAATAATATGAATAATATGGGAATGAATAGATATAATTTTTATTAAGAATTTGACTGAATTGTAAATAATTTAGCTATTGCATGTATAGAAAACTAATGATATAATTTACAAAAATATGTCAGAGGTAAAATATGTATAAAAAATATATGCAATCTCCAGTAGGAAAAATCGTGATAATAGAAGATAGAGGAAAAATAATAAAAATTGATATTGCTAAAAATGATAAATTGGATTATATTGAAGAAAAGAATACAGAAATATTATTGCAAACAGAAGAACAATTAAAAGAGTATTTTGAAGGAAAAAGATTCAATTTTGATCTACCATTAAATCCAACTGGAACTAAATTTATGAAAAGTGTATGGGAAGCTTTAGAGAATATACCATATGGAGAAACAATGACATATAAAGAAATTGCGGAGGCAGTTGGAAATCCTAAGGCTTCAAGAGCAGTAGGAATGGCAAATCATAAAAATCCAATACCAATTATTATACCATGCCATAGAGTTATAGGTAGTAATAATAAATTAGTAGGATATGGATTAGGATTAGATATGAAACAATATTTGTTAGAATTAGAAAGGGAATATAAAAAAGGAAGTGATACATAAATGTATGATGTTATAATTATAGGAGCAGGACCAGCAGGTATTACAGCAAGTTTATATACACAAAGAGGAAACCTTAAAACTCTAGTATTGTATAATGAAAAATCAGGATTAGAGAAAGCTGAACATATAGAAAACTACTATGGATTTGAAAATGGAATTTCTGGAGAATCTTTGTATAAAACAGGAATAAAACAAGCAAAAAATATAGGAGTAGATGTAAAAAAAGAAGAAGTTACAAAGATAGAAAATAATGTAGATACTTTTAAAGTTATAACACCAAAGGGAGAGTATGATTCAAAAGTATTAATATTATCTACAGGAAATAAGAAAAATAAACCTAAAATAAAAGGAATTGAGAAATTCGAAGGTAAAGGAGTTAGTTATTGTGCTATATGTGATGGCTTTTTCTTTAGAAATAGAAGTGTATCAGTAGTTGGAAGCGGAAATTATGCTGTGTCAGAAACAAATGAATTAATAAACATAGCAAATGATGTTACAATATTGACAAATGGAGATAAAGCCCCAGAAATAAGAGCTGATAATGTAAGTATCGACACAAAAGAAATTGATGAAATAGTAGGAGAAAATAGAGTTCAGAGAGTAAAATTTAAAGATGGCTCAGAAATTGCAACAGATGGCATTTTTATTGCTCAAGGAGTGGCAGGAAGTGCAGACTTTGCAAAAAAATTAGGAATAATTACAAAAAAAGATAATATAGTGGTAAATGATGATATGGAAACAAATATAAAAGGAATATTTGCATGTGGAGACTGCACAGGAGGATTATTACAAGTATCAAAAGCAGTATATGAAGGTGCAAAAGCAGGATTGCAAGCAATAAAATATATCAGAAAAAAATAATAACAAAAATAAAAAGATTAGTGAAATAATAAATACCTTATTATAAATATATCATATATAGGTATTAAAAAATGAAAAATGGAAACTATAAAAAATATATATAATATTAATATTATTTGAAAATAATTGAAAAATTATAAAAATTAATTTAATATATATATAATTTTAAACATAAATATAAAAAAGTTTCAAAAAATAAAAAAGAAAGAGGAGGAATAAAAATGGGAGTATTAAAAATAACAGGAGAAAATTTTGAAGAAGAAGTTTTAAAATCAAATATACCAGTTATAATAGACTTTTATGCAGACTGGTGTGGACCTTGTAAAATGATGTCACCTATAATTGATAACATCGCAGAAGAATTAGGAGACAAAGTAAAAGTAGGAAAAGTAAATATTGATGACAATAAAGACTTAGCAATGAAATTTGGAATAATGAGTATACCTACAATAATTATTTTTAAAAATGGAAAACCTGATAAAACTTTTGTAGGTTTAAGAGACAAAGAAGAAATAATACAGGGGACGTTCCTTTAATCCCTAAAATTCGGGACAATGGGGACGGACCTTCCTATATGTTGTAAATTCACTTAACCCATTTAGCCCCACTATGTATCCTAAAATATATGATTTTTCGGTTCAATACATAATTTAAAAAATTCTA
>CALXXK010000027.1 GCA_944392675.1 uncultured Clostridia bacterium | reverse complement strand
AATAAATGGAAGATGTGCATGTAAAACAAAACTAACATAACCTTTTTTTGATTTCATTTTAATTCTCCTTTGTAATTTATAACATTTTGAAAATTTCGTATTCACACAATAATTAATTTTTCAATTTCATTTTTTAAATTATAGGAAATGCAAAAACTTCTGAAGATAAAATGTTTATTTTCATTTTGAGTTGAACAACTTGAAGTATTGTATTATTCCTATAATGTAAAAATTCCCCTTTTTGGATGTGTCCCCAAAAAGGGAAATTTTTATTATTTAAATCTAGAAGAAAGACTGCCTGAAGATGGATTGCCAGATGAAGGATTAGATAAGTCATAAATTTCTTCTATATTTTCATTTTTATAAATCGCTTTATATAAATCATAAATATTATATATTTTTCCAATACTTTTAATAAATGAAATATCTGAAATTTGTTTTGTATAAGTATTTCCAGACTTTACATTTCTAAAATAAATAACCTGCTCAGGATGATTTTTATCAAATAAAATTCTATCATTAGGAGATTCTATTTCATTTGAACTAGAAATATAAATATAATCTGTATCTAATTTTTCAGTTTTAATATTAGGACGTCTTCCTAATTCAATCCTATAATTACATTTACTATCAGCAACACTTAGATACCAACTATTAGCAAAATCATTTATCTCAACTTCAAAACTATAATTCAAAGTATCATTATGAACAATTAGGACTGGTCTTGTATTTTCAAAAAAGTTTTCTCCATATTCCTTTTTATAATTTTCTCTATCTTCATCAGAAATATCCCAATAAATAAATAAATTTGTAGGCGTTTGAGCTAAAATTTTAACAACAGTTTGATTATACCTATATGGTAAATCATAATATTCTACAACTTCTGGATTTTTAGCTTTTTTATTAGCAATCTTTTTGCTTGTAGCAGATTTAATTGCAGTTTTCTTTGACTTAGAAACTTTAGAAGTAGAAACTTTTTTAGTTTTTGATGTTTTAGAAGTTGTTTCTTTTTTTGTCTTAGTTGATTTAGAAGTAGAAGCCTTTTTAGAAGTTTTAGATTTTGACTTATTTTCTGTTGTATCTATGTTATTTTTATTTTTTATTGTTGCATTACTAGCTTTTTTCCCTGTAGAAGACTTTGAACTTTTTGTAGTCTTTGTAGTTTTTTTAATATTTTTTTCTTCATTTTTTGCAATTTCTTGATCTTTTGTTTTTCGTGGCATTCTTAATCCTCCTATGTAATCTCGTACTTTCAATATATATTATACCAAAAGTAAAATAAATTCAAGTAAAAACAAAAATTTTATTAAATTATTTTAAATTGAATATTATTATTGAAAAAAATCGCAAAAAGTAGTATCATATCAAAAAAAGGAGGTACAAATGGAAAAAATAGAATTTACAGCCACAGACGGTATTAATTTAGATGGATTTATATATAAATGTAAAGAAAAAACAGATACAGTAATACTATCAGTACATGGTATGAGCAGTAACTGTTTCAAAGTAAGAGAGACTGTAATAGCAGAAGAAATAAATAAAGAAAACATAGATTATTTTTGTTTCAATAATAGAGGAAGCGAATTAGTAAAATATATAAGAAAAATAGAAAATGGAAAAAAGAAAAAATTCCTAGGTGGAACATCATATGAAGATGTGTTAGATGGATATAAAGATATTGTAGGAGCGATAAAAAAACTTAAGGAATTAGGATACAAAAATATATATTTACAAGGACATAGTTTAGGTTCAACAAAAATAGTATACACATATAACAAATTAAAAGAAGAAAAAAGTATATATTTAAATGATATCAAAGGAATAATTTTACTATCTTTAATTGATATCCCAATGACATTAAAAGTATATTTAAGAGAAAATTATAATCATTATGTAGAACTAGCAGAAGAAAAACAAAAAGAAGGAAAAGAAGAAGAATTAATGCCAAGAAATTCTTTTATACATCCAATAAGTGTAAAAACATTTTTAAGATATGCTAAATACAATAAAGAAATAGACTTTGCACAATATGGAAGAGACAATAAATTAGAAAAACTAAATAATATAGATGTACCATTATTTATGAGATGGGGAAACGACAATGAAATGATAATACAAAAAGCAGATGAATTAGTAGAAATGTTAAACAAAATAATAAAAAACCCTAATAAAGATATAAATTATATAGACGGTGCTGACCACGGATATTCTGGAAAAGAAGAAATACTTGCAGAAGAAATTAAGGGGACGGTCCTTGAATCCCTAAAATTAGGGATTTAAGGGACGGACCTTGAAAAAGGTGCGAGTTGTTAATGCAAACTATAGAAATGCCTTCAAGATAGTTATTATAAAAGAAAGGGGGTATGTTTAATAAAAATGTTAGAAAAAATAAAAAAATACAAGTCTTTAATAATAGTATCAGTAATATTTATAGTCATATGTATAGGAATGATAATTTTTACTCAAATAAAATCAATAGAAAAAGTAGGAACAACAAACAGTACACAGTATTTTGAAACACCTGATAGAATAGTATACAAAAAGAAATCAAAAGACGAATATTATGTATTTAATCCAGATGAAGAAGGATACAGAAATATTATAGAACAGCTAACAAGGTGTATAGGAAGTTTTGAAGAAAATAATGTAGTAACAGAGCAAGAACTAAAACAAATGGAAAGTGAAGAGAATTATATTGAATTAGATTATAATACAATTAGCAAAAATTATGTAATTTTTTATGAAAAAGATAATTTTAATGTAATAAAAAGAACAGATAACGGAGGAACTTTAGTAAGAAGTAATATAAATGAAAAAGAACAATTGAAACAGTTAATAGAAAAAGAAATCCAAAATAAACAACATTTTCAAATGTCAGACAATAAAGAATATAAAGTTAAAAATGAAGTAACAATAGATGAAGTAGAAAACAACACTCAACTAAAAAAATATGAAACAGGAGTATATGGAATAAAAGTTCAAGATAGCCAAACATTTAATGCTATTATATCACAATATGGGTTACAACTAGAAGAAAATATACAAGAAGATGCATTTAATAAAGCAGATGTAATGGTAATATTTTCTAGATGGGATATATCAAAAATAGAGACACGTATAGGTGGAATTACATATTATTTCACAGGCAATTCTAGATTTAATACATATATACCTGATATATTTATTGCAAGTAAAGCTATTAATACAAATTGCATATATAGAAATTTTTCAATGGCAAATACACAAGTATCTAGAACTTTATCAGGAATAATCACAGGAATAGAAGGAAACTCAATGTATATTCAAGATGATAACCAAGATATTTATCAAGTGATTATAAAGGGAAATGCAGTAATAAAGAATGGAAGAACACAAAAAGATATGTCATTTAAAGAAATAAAAGTAAATGACAAAATAAGTATTGATAATATAGAATATATTGAAAATAAGTTACAAACAAAAGAAGGTGCGACTGTTCAAGTTACACGAAATATACATGGAGAAGAACTAAAACAAGAATTATTAAGTATACCTGAAATTCAGGCTGATATTGAAAGTATTAATAATACAGGTAGTTCCATAATTCTAAATTGTAAATTAAGAGATTGGTATTATACTAATGATTATCAAAAAGCAGAAACAGTTGACGTTCAGATTGTTGTTGAACAAGATACTACAATTCTAGGAAGTAGTGAAAATCAGCTAAAATTGTTAGAAGACATGATGCAAAGAGATAATACTATATATGTTACATTAAAGCAAAATCAAAGCGGAACACTAGTAGCGGAAAACATTGAACAAATGGGGTGCTAAGTTAGGGGACGTTCCTTTAATCCCTAAAATTAGGGATTGAGGGACGGACCTTGAATAGAAAATAATAGAGGAGTGTCCCTTTGTTCCCTAATTTTAGGGATTAAAGGAACGTCCCCTAGGAAAGGAAACAAGATAGAAATGAAAAGTAAAAAAATAATTATAATTGTATCAATAGTTATAATATTATTAGTAATAGTGGGAATTACAGCTTTTGTGATATTAACAAACAAAAAAGATGAAGAAAATGCAAAACAAATTTTGACAGAATATGTAGGATTAATAAATGATGATAAATATGAAGAGTTATACAATTATCTTACAACAGAAGCAAAAGGGAAGATTACTGAAGAAGATTTTCTAGCAAGAAATAAAAACATTTATGAGGGTATTGATGCAGAAAATATCAAAATAGAATTACAAAGTCTAGAAAAAGAAAATAATACATACAAGCTTTCTTATAATGAAAAAATGTATACATCAGCTGGAGAAATTAGTTTTTCTAATGTTGCAAATATAGAAAAAGAAGGAAAAGAGTTTAAAATAGATTGGAACTCTACATATATATTTCCACAATTAAGAGATGCAGATAAAGTAAGAGTATCAACTATAAAAGCAAAAAGAGGAAGCATTTTAGATAGAAATGGAAACGCTTTAGCAGAAGATGGAAAAATTGCTCAAGTTGGAATAGTTCCAGGAAAATTAGGAGAAAACAAAGATAGCAGTATAAGTCAGATATCTAATTTATTAGGAGTTTCTACAGACTTTATAAATGAACAATTATCAGCATCTTATGTAAAAGATGATACATTTGTACCAATTAAAAAAATTTCAGATAGCAATACTGAGCTAAAAGAACAATTATTACAAATACCAGGAATTTTAATAAATAAAGTAGATGGAAGAGTATATTCATTAGGAAAAGAAGCGGGACATTTAGTAGGATATGTGCAAACAATAAATGCTGAAGAATTAGAAGAAAATGAAGGGAAAGGATATAATACAAATAGTTTAATAGGAAAATCAGGATTAGAAAAAGCTTATGAAGATACATTAAAGGGAACAGATGGGACCGATATATATATAGAAGATGAAAATGGAAACAAAATAAGAGATTTAGCAACTCAAGAGAAGAAAGACGGTCAAGATGTAAAATTAACAATTGATAGCAGTCTTCAAAGTAAAATTTATGAACAAATGAAAGATGATAAAGGATTTTTTGTAGTAATGGAACCAACAACAGGAGAATTACTAGCATTAGTTAGTACACCAACATTTGATTCAAATGACTTTGTTATAGGATTAACAACTGACCAATGGAATGCTTTAAATAATGATGAAAGTAAGCCATTATATAATAGATTTTTACAAAGTTACTGTCCAGGTTCAACATTCAAACCAGTAACTGGAGCAATAGGAATAACAACAGGAAAAATAAATCCAGACGAAGACTTAGGGTATACTGGAACTAGCTGGCAAAAAGATTCAAGTTGGGGAGATTACAAAGTAACAACATTAACAGGATATAATGGACCAAAAAATTTATTAAATGCAATAATGCATTCAGATAACATATATTTTGCACAATCAGCACTAAAAATAGGAACAAGTACATTTACTGAAAATTTAGATAAAATAGGATTTAATGAACAACTAGAATTTCCACTAACACTTACAAAATCTACATATGGAGAAATAGCAACAGAAGGAAAGCTTGCAGACTCAGGATTTGGACAAGGAAATATAGAAGTAAACCCTATACACATGGCATCAATATATTCTAGTTTTGCAAATGACGGAAACATGATAAAACCAAACATAGAATATGGAAAAGAAACAGAAATATTAAAACAAAATGCATTTACTGAAGATGCTGCAAATACAATAAAAGATGCATTAATTCAAGTAGTAGAAAATGAGCAAGGAACAGCAAATGACATGAAAATAGAAGGAACAACAATAGCAGGAAAAACAGGAACAGCAGAGCTAAAACAATCAAAAGAAGATACAGAAAGTGGAACATTAGGATGGTTTGACTGTTTTACAATAGACAGACAAAATGGAGATGACATGCTAATTATAAGTATGGTAGAAAATACACAAAACAACAGTGATGGAGGAAGTCATTACTTGATAAAGAAAATAAGAACATTGTTCTAAGAACATGATAGAAAAAATGGGGACGGAGGTAGGGAATTTGGGGACGGGGGTTAAAATCCCTATATGAATCTAGAACATAAAAACATTCTCTTTGTTTTTTTATTTATAGGGATTTTAACCCCCGTCCCCAAATTCCCTACCTCCGTCCCCATTTTTTCTATCATGTTCATTAAGAAGGGAGAAAAGTATGTTAATATTAGATAAATTAGTATTTGTAGGAATAATATTTTTACTAATATTGCCATTCATATTAACTATAAAAAATATACTTGAAATTTTTTCAAAGAAAAAAGAACTATCAAAAAGAGCTAAAAGATGGAGATTAATAACAGATATGACAATAATGATATTAGGGTTAGCATTAACAATAATATTATTTACATACACAAATAATTTTGTGGATTATGATTATCAATTTACAATACATAGTGGAACTCCAGACATAGCTGATGAACCAGTTCATTCACCTATAGCTACTTGGACAATTCCAACTATATTAGCATTAGTAATAATATCAGTATTTTCATATATAATCTTAAGATTATTCAAAAATTATGACTTACCACCACTTTTTAATGTAATATGTATAGCTGGAATGTACATAGGAATTATTTTAAGCATGGCTTGGATAATACAAATAACAAATACACTTATACAAAACAGTATGATAATACAACTTTACCTTTTAATCTTTCCATTTAACTATATAATATGTTCAGCAAAATTGATAGTAGATATAGTAAAAAATTACAATACAAACAATAAAAAAGAATATAAAAATAAATTTTTAAATAAACTCAATAAATTACTAGAAAATACTAATAATTGGCCGGTATATGGACTAATTTTGATGTTCCCAATTTTAGGAATTATAATAGCTATACTAACATTATTTGGACAACAACCAGATGCAATAATACAAGCATTTACACAGACTAGTGATTGGGCGTTTTCTTTAAAAGAAGCACCTCCTACCATTGTGTTACCAAGTGAAGGAGGACATTATTTATGTACAGTTTCTTTAAAAGGGCATAAGAAAATTGTTAAGCCAATTAGATATGGTGTAAGGAGAAATCAAAGAATAGTTGTTAATAGGCAATTGTGTGTAGCTAATGCTTTTGAAGACTTAATACAGGAAAAAGTTCCTAGAATCCATAGAGTTATTAGAAATTTTTATGACAAATATGGTTATCCATTGTCAAAACATATAAATAATGCTTTTACTGCAGATGTTGTTTACATATTGATGAAACCTTTAGAATATATATTTTTGGCAATTTTATATTTGTTTGATAAAAAACCAGAAAATAGAATAGCAGTACAATATTTACCTTGGAAAAGTAAATGTAAAGAAAATCTTTTTTAAACTATGGACTTTGAAAAAAAAATCATATATAATAAACAAAATTAAAAATTTGGAGGAGTTTGAAATGTATGAAAGAAGTGCTAGCATTTTAGAAAGATATTTTGACAAATTCTTTGGATTTTATAGTAATTCTAATCTAAAAACAAATTATGAAAACTATAAAACTCTAGTTGAAGAAATAAAGAAATATCAAGTAGTTGCAACAGAAGAAGAAGTATTAATAAAAGAATTTGATGAAATAGCAAAGAAAATAGAAAACATTCAAAAAGCACAAGAAAAATTATATAATTCAAATGAAAAAATAGAAAAAGAAAGAAACGCAATATTTACAGAATTAGATGAAAAACCAGAAAAGGTTAGAGAAAATCTTGAAAAAATAGATAAAAAATTGACTTCAAATAATGAAGAAATACAAAAATTAGGAATAGAATTTGTAGATATTCTAGACAGCTTCATACAAAAGCAAAAAGAAAGAAATAAAGCAGCAAAAGCTAGAAGAATTAATGAAAATTCATATATTGATACGGTAAATAGATTAAATGAAGAAATTCAAGAAATAAATACAGAAGATATAAAAAGATTAAAAGATTTTCTTCAAGATGATAAAAGTAATATAAAGCAAGAACTGTCTACAATTATGATTAAAAATGGAAAAAATGAAAAAATTGGTTTCAATAAAGGCGTAATTGAAAAAGCTGTTAATGAAAGGATTAATATTGCTGAAAAAGAGGCAGATTGTTATTTGATAGCATATGATAGATTAAAAAAATTATTAGCAGAAATAGAAACAGATAGTATAAAAATGGCAAAATATGAAAAAGCTTTAAGAGACATAAGTATAAAACTAATATTTTTAAATGCAGAAAAAGAATATATAGCATCATTTTTAGATAATGAACGATTAACAGCGATAAATGGACAAAAAAGGCATGACAAATTGATGGCAGAAGCTTGTAATAATTTTGAACTAGATATCAAACAAATTAATAATTTATATGAATTAATTTTAAGAGAAATAGCAAATAAAGGAACAAAGAAAATATATAAAGAACTATATAACAAAACATATTTAAAAGAAATCGAAGAAAAAGAAAAGAATTTCGAGCAAGAAGCTACAAATATAAAAATAAATATGGGAACATTGATAAATTCAAATTATTGGAGAATTGAAGGAATAAAAAATATATATAATGTATTTCAAGATGAAGTAAGTGAAAAATTTGAAAAAGATTTATCAGAATACAGAATAGAAGAAACGTCAGAAGAATTAGAAGAAGTTGAAATAAAAGAAGAAAAAGATAATAATAGACTACGTAATAAAAAATTCATAGATGAAGATGTAGAGGATGAAGACTTTGAGGAAGATGAAGAAATAGAAGAAGATGAGATAGAAGAATATGAAGACGAAATAGAAGATGATGTAGATTATGATGAAGACGAAGATTATGACGATGATGAAGAAGATTATGATGAAGATTATATAGATTTTGATGATGACGAAGATGATGAGTTTGAAGACAACGAAGAAGATGATGAAGACGATTTTGAAGAAGATGATGATGAAGATTATGAAGATGAACTAGAACAGGAATATGACGATGATGACGAAAATGATGAGCTAGAAGATGATGAAGAAGAAATATACGATGATACAGACGATAAAGACGACTTTGTAGAAGACGACTGGGATAAAAGTGACTTTGATACAAGATTAAATAAAATAAAAAATAAATGGCTAGAAGATGATAGTGAAACTAAAAAAAGAAAACCAGATAAAAAGAAAAAAGAAAAAAACAAGAAGAAAATTCAAGAAGAAAAAGAAGGAATATGGGGAAGTTTATTTAAAGATAGTAAGAAAAAAACATCAAAATTATAATAAAATTGAACATTTGCAAAATCATAGATATTGATGTCACATGAACAAAATTAAAAGAAAAATTTCAGCTCACATATAGGACAATTTGCATAAAAAATTAAAAATTTGTCAAATAGTCTTAAATGTGAGCTGGAATGCACTAGAGATTATAAAGAAGAAAGGAAAATTCTATGTTAAAATTAGAGAATATAACAAAAGACTACATTTCAGGAGATTCCAAAGTTCAAGCATTAAAAGGAATTTCTATAGAATTCAGAAAAAGTGAATTCGTATCAATCTTAGGACAAAGTGGATGTGGAAAAACAACACTTTTAAACATAATAGGAGGATTAGACAGATACACTAAAGGAGATCTAATAATAAATGGAAAGTCTACAAAAGAATTTAAAGATAAAGACTGGGATGCATATCGTAATTATTCTGTAGGTTTTGTATTTCAGAACTATAATTTAATCCCTCATCAGACAATACTTTCAAATGTAGAACTAGCTTTAACAATTTCAGGAGTATCAAGAAAAGAGAGAAAGGAAAGAGCAATAAAAGCACTAGAAGATGTAGGGCTAAAGGAACAAATCCACAAAAAACCAAATCAATTATCAGGCGGACAAATGCAAAGAGTTGCAATAGCAAGAGCGTTAGTAAATAATCCCGATATAATTCTAGCAGATGAACCAACAGGAGCATTAGACACAAAAACAAGTGTACAAATAATGGAAATATTAAAAGAAATATCAAAAGACAAATTAATAATTATGGTTACACACAACCCAGAGTTAGCTGAAAAATATTCAACAAGAGTTGTAAAAATATTAGATGGAGTAATAACAGATGACTCAAATCCATTTAATAAAGAAGACTCAGAGAAAGAAAAGGAAAATAAAGCAAAATCAGGAAGAACTTCTATGAAATTTTTTACAGCATTAAGATTAAGTCTTAATAATTTGATGACAAAAAAAGGTAGAACGATTTTAACTTCTTTTGCAGGAAGTATAGGAATTATAGGTATAGCACTAATACTTGCAATTTCAACAGGAGTCCAAAACTATATATCAAAAGTAGAAGAAGACACACTTTCATCTTATCCAATATCAATAGAAGAATCAACAATAGATATGACAAGTATGATAGAAAGTATGATGGGAGAAAATCAAGAAGAAAATACTAAGCATGAAGAAGGAAAAATATATTCATCTGATATAATGAATGACATGATAACTACACTTTCTAATAAAATGGAAAGCAATAATTTAACTGAATTAAAAAAATATCTAGAACAAGGAAATAATGATATCGTAAATAATGCAAATGCTATCCAATATAGTTATGATTTAAATCTAAACTTATACAAAGAAGATACAACAAATGGAGTAGTAAGAGTAAATCCAAGTACAGTAATGGACGCAATGGGTATGGGAGAGATGGTAGAAGCCCAAAACAATTCGTCAATAAGCTCTATGTTTGGTTCTAGTAGTTCAATGTCTAATAGTGATGTTTGGACTAAAATGTTAGACAATCAAGAATTATTACAATCACAATATGATGTAGTTGCAGGTAGCTGGCCAAAAGAATATAATGAAGTTGTTTTAATTGTAAATGAAGATAATGAAATAAGTGATTATGCTTTATATGCTCTAGGATTAAAAGATCAAAAGGATTTAAAGAAAAGATGGGAAGCGGTAGAAAAAGGTGAAACATTAGAAGAAGAGGAACAAACATCATACACATATGAAGATATATTAAACTTGTCATTTAAATTAATATTAAATACAGATTATTATGAAAAACAAAATGGAATATGGATAGACCAAAGTGAAAACGAAGAATATATGAAAGAAAAAATAGGAAATGCAGAAAGTATAAAAGTTGTTGGAATAATAAAACAAAATCCAGAAACAGTCGCAACAGGAATGACAGGAGGAATAGGATATACAAAAGAGCTAGAAGAATATGTAATAAATAAAATAAATGAATCACAAATAGTAAAAGAACAAAAAGAAAATCAAGGAAAAAATGTATTTTCAGGACTAGATTTCCCAAAAGAAGGAGAACAAACCACTCAAAACTATAGCACACTAACACAAGAACAACAAATGGCAATGAGAAATCTAAGTAATGAACAAATAGCACAATTAATGCAAGCATATACAGAAAATAAAAATGCAAGTTATGAAAAAAACTTAAAACAACTAGGTGCAGTAGATTTAGACACACCTTCTAATATAAAGATATATCCAAAAGACTTTGAAGCAAAAGACGCAATATCACAAGGAATAGAACAATACAATCAAAAACAAAGAGACGAAGGAAAAGAAGAAAATGTAATAAACTACACAGATATAGTAGGAGTAATGATGAAATCTGTTAGTCAAATAATAGATACGATAAGCTATGTACTAATAGCATTTGTTGCAATATCTTTAATAGTATCATCAATAATGATAGGAATAATAACATATATATCAGTACTAGAAAGAACAAAAGAAATAGGGATACTACGTGCAATAGGAGCATCAAAGAAAGATATTTCAAGAGTATTCAATGCAGAAACATTTATAGTAGGACTAATATCAGGAATGCTGGGAATAGGAATAACTGTATTATTAACATTCCCAATAAATAGTTTAATACACAATCTAACAGGAGTTACAGTAACAACAGTAGTACCATGGCAAGCTGGAATAATACTAGTAGTAATAAGTATGATATTAACAATAATTGCAGGACTAATACCAGCAAAAATGGCAAGTAGAAGAGACCCAGTCGAAGCACTGAGAACAGAATAGGACGGGGTTGTAGGGAATTTGGGGACGGGGGTTAAAATCCCTATAGATTAAAAACAAAGAGAATGTTTTTATGTTCTAGATTCATATAGGGATTTTAACCCCCGTCCCCAAATTCCCTACAACCCGTCGCTTTGAAAAGGAAGAATTTATTATGAAAAAAATAAAGAAAATACTAAAGAAAACATATAAATGGATTATTTTATTAATATGCCTAATAATATTTTTAGGAATTCTAGAAGATATTTTCGAGTATGAGAAATTAAAATTAGATACAATAATATATGAAATAATTGTATTAAATCTGCGAGCAGAGCCACTTACTATATTTATGCATATAATAACAAATTTAGGAGGGGCATATGCTCTAATTGCAATAAGTGTGCTATCTATAGTTATATTGAAGAACAAAAAAATAGGATATAGTATAAGTATTAATTTAATAATAATAACAGCATTAAACTTCGTATTTAAAAATATAATACAAAGACCTAGACCAGAAGGATATAGATTAATCGATGAAAGTGGCTATAGTTTTCCTTCGGGTCATTCAATGGTAAGTACAGCTTTTTATGGACTTATAATTTATATTATATGGAAAAACGTAAAAAACAAAGCAATTAAATATACATCCTGTACATTACTAACAATACTAGTTATATTAATAGGAATAAGCAGGATATATTTAGGAGTGCATTATGCAAGTGATGTATTAGGAGGATTTCTAATTTCTATTGCATATCTAATAGTTTTTGTTACAGTGACTAAATCCATATTACAAATACAAAATGATGAAATGAAAAATGAAAAGGAGAAAAATATTTATGAATCAAAAACGGAAGTAAAAGAAAAAAATTAGTAAATAGTTTTAAATATGCTTTTGAAGGAATATTATCAGCCCTAAAAACTGAACAAAACTTAAAGATACATTTTATCGTTGTAATATTAGTAATAATAGCTGGAATAGCTTTTAAAATATCACAAGCAGAATGGATTGTTTGTATAATTTTGTTTGGTTTTGTAATTACAACAGAATTAATAAATACAGCAATTGAAACTACAGTTGATATCGCTATGCCAAGTAAAAACGAAAAAGCAAAACTTGCTAAAGATATTGCAGCTGGCGCTGTGGTTATATCAGCTATTACATCAGCAATAGTAGGATTAATAATTTTTGTACCTAAAATATTGTAAAATATTTCATAAATATCAATAAAAAGAAAAATAGAATAACATAGCTTTATAGGTAGAATTATATAAAAACAGAAAGGAAAGATAAAAATGAACAAATATTATTTTACATCAGAAAGTGTAACAGAAGGACATCCAGACAAATTATGTGACACAATATCAGACACAATATTAGATGAATGTTTAAAACAAGATGAAAACTCAAGAGTAGCAGTAGAAACATTTGCATCAGGAAATGAAATAGTAATAGCAGGACAAATAACATCAAATGCAAATATTAATATAGAAAAATTAGTAAGAGAAAAAATAAAAGAAATTGGATTTGATGATGAAAAAATAGACATTGATTATAGAACATGTAAAATACATATAAATATAACAAAACAAAGTCCAGACATAGCAATGGGAGTAGATATAGGAGGAGCAGGAGACCAAGGAATAATGTTTGGATTTGCATGTGATGAAACTGAAAATTACATGCCATATGCAATAAATATGGCACACAAATTA
>CALXXK010000026.1 GCA_944392675.1 uncultured Clostridia bacterium | reverse complement strand
AGAAGAATATCTTTTGAATATGCCCTTGCAAAGGATAATAATGATAATTTAGAAGATGCAAAACAGCTTGTAAAATTGTTAAAAGGGATGCTTTGTCATGTAAATCTAATACCAATTAATAAAATCGAAAATGGTAATTATACAAAATCTTCAAATGAAAATATTATAAAATTTAGGGATTATTTGAATAAACATGGAATTGTTGCAACAATAAGAAGAGAGTTAGGTTCTGATATTGATGCAGCATGTGGACAATTAAGAAGAAAAAATCTTAATAAATAAAACTTTAGAATAATTATAATATTCATATTTTTGAAATCTACTCATAAAAATGTTTATATTATTGATATTAAAGAAATTTTGAATGTGATTGAAAGAATTCTTAAATTCTGTATTGAACCGAAAAATTTATTTAATATCTATAATATAAACATTTCTGAATATTTTATAGGATGAATATAATAATTATTTTAAAGTTTTATTTATTGAATTTTTATTATATTTGTAGTAAAATGTTAAAGAAAAAAAGAAAGGACAAAAAAATGTTATTAAAAGATTTGTTAGGAAATAAAATAAAAGTATATGCATTTGTAGGACCATCAGGCACAGGAAAGAGTTACAGAGCACAAATGGTAGCTAGTGAAAAAGACATTCATTTTATAATAGATGATGGATTATTAATCCATGATAATGAAGTTATAGCAGGAGAGTCAGCTAAAAAAGCTCCAACAAAAATAGAAACAGTAAAACATGCTTTATTTTACAAAGAAGAAGAACAACAAGAAATAATAAAAGCATTAAAAAAATATAAACCTCAAAGTATTCTAATATTGGGAACATCAGATGGAATGGTACAAAAAATAGCTGCAAATTTAGGACTACCAGAAATATCAGAAACAGTATATATAACAGATGTAGCTACAAAACAAGAGATGGAAACAGCAAGAAGAATAAGGGTAACAGAAGGAAAGCATGTAATACCAGTACCTACTTTTCAGATAAAAAAAGATTTTTCGGGATATTTATTAGATCCATTACAAATTTTTAAATCAAAAGGGAAAGGTAAAGATCCATATATATCAGAAAAATCAATTATAAGACCAACATTTAGTTATTTAGGGAATTTTACAATATCAGATACTGTATTTAGACAAATATTAGAATATTTAGCATCAAAAACACCAGCGATATATAAAATACTAAAATTAAGAGTTGAAAATTATGGAGACGGTGTAAAAATATACATGGAAGTTACAGTATATTATGGATATAATGTAATAGATGGTATAAATGATTTTAAAAGAAAAGCAAGAAAAGAAATAGAGAAATTGACATCAATGAATGTGGTAGAATTAAATGTAGTTGCAAAGAATATATTTGTACCAGAAAAGGAAACGGACAATAAATAAAATTATTATTATAAAAATATAAATTTATAAATAAAATATGAATTTAATAAGAGGAGGATAAAAATGTCAATTGTTGTAGCTATAGATGGACCTGCTGGTAGTGGGAAAGGAACAGTAACAAAATTAGTAGGAGAAAAATTAGGATTAGTCAATATTGATACAGGAGCAACGTATAGATGTGTAACATTAGCAGCGATTAATAAAGGATATAAATTAGAAGAAGAAAATAAAATAGTAAATTTATTAAATGAAATAGACATAGAGTTTAAAAAGAAAGAAAATGAAGAAAAAGTATTATTAAATGGAAAAGATGTTACAAAAGAAATAAGAAGCAAAGAAGTAAACGAAATGGTATCGCAAGTTTCACACATACCAAAAGTAAGAGAGAATATGGCTAACTTTCAGAGAAAAATTGCAGAAGGAAAAAATGTCATAATGGAAGGAAGAGACATTGGAACAAACGTATTTCCTAATGCAGATGTAAAAATATATTTAGATGCCACGCCAGAAGAGAGAGCAAAAAGAAGGATGAAACAGAACGAAGAAAAAGGGATAGAATCAAATTATGAAGAAATACTAGAAAATATAAAATTTAGAGACCATAATGATAAAACAAGTAGTGTGGCACCATTAAAACAAGCAGAAGATGCAATTTATATTGATTCGAGCAATCTTAGTATAGAAGAGGTAACAGAAAAAATAATAGAAATAATAAATTACCATTTTGGGGACGCGTCCAAAAATGGAAAAAATTAAATTATTGTTTAGAAAATATATGAAATATGATATAAATATTAAAAAAAGGAAAGGTAAGGAAGAAAATGAAAAAAGCTTTTAAAGAAGTAGTAAAATGGATAGTAAGAGGTGCAATATACATATGGTGTAAAATTTATTATCGAGCAGAAATAAATGGATTAGAAAATATTCCGAAAGAAGGTCCGTTAATTTTTTGTGGAAATCATAGAACATATTTAGACCCGCCATTAATGGTAGTAACAGCAAAAAGAGATATGAGATTTCTAGCAAAAGAAGAATTATATAAGAATAAGTTTTTATCTTTTTTAGGATGGGTATTTGAAGCTATTCCAGTAAAAAGGGATGAAAAAGATATCACAGCAATAAAAGAATCTTTGAAAGCTTTAAAGAATGGACAATGTATAGCTCTATTCCCAGAAGGTACAAGAAATGGTATAGAAAAAGGAGAAAAAGCAAAAGACGGTGTAGCATTTTTTGCAGTAAGAAGTGGAGCCAAAGTAGTACCATGTGGAATAAAAGGCGGAACAAAAGGTAATAGAAAAGTAACAATAACTTATGGAAAGCCACTTGACTATAGTAAATATAAAGGTGAAAAAGATAAAGAAATTTTGGATAAGATAACAAAAGAAATAATGGATGATATTATAAAGCTTGCTAAATAAGGGGACGTTCCTTCAATCCCTAAAATTCGGGATAATGGGGACGGACCTCTTGAAATTTACCATTTTGGGGCGAGGCTCCATCGAAATTACCACTTTGTGGACGAGTCCAAAAAAGGATTTTTAAACATAACTCATATTAACTAAAAATAAAGGTATAATATATAAAATTCATTAATTACGAATGTGAATGAAAGGATATTATAAATTCTTTAATTATCAAGTAGGAGAATCTCAAACTTGTTTTGAGAGGTGCCTGCTTGATAATTTTAGAATTTATTTATCCTGTAATGTTAGCCGAGTAATTAATGAATTTTATATATTATACCTTTATTTAATTTAAAATATTTTCAAGAAATTTCTTTTTTGGATGCGTTTCCAAAGTGGTAATTTCGATGGAGTCTTGCCCCAAAATGGTAAATTTCAAGAGGTCCGTCCCCATTATCCCGAATTTTAGGGATTGAAGGAACGTCCCCTATGAATAAAATTGGAAATTTAGTAAATAATAACCAAAAAGGAAGGAGATTCACTATGAAAGATTTTTTAAGTATTGAAGAGATGAAAGCATTAGAGATATTGGATTCAAGAGGAAATCCAACAGTTCAAGTAGAAGTTATAACAGAAGGAGGATTTTCAGGAATAGCGTCTGTACCATCTGGAGCATCTACGGGAAGTTTTGAAGCTGTTGAATTACGTGATGGAGATAAAACTAGATATATGGGAAAGGGTGTACAAAAAGCTGTAGAAAATGTAAATAAGAAAATTGCTAAAAAAATATGTGGAATGAATGTATATGAACAAAGAAAAATAGATGAAGAGCTAATAAAATTAGATGATACACCCAATAAATCAAATCTAGGAGCCAATGCTATATTGGGTGTTTCGCTAGCAGTTGCAAAAGCTGCAAGTAATTCATTAGGAATGGAATTATATAATTATATTGGAGGGATAAATGCAAAAGAGCTACCAATTCCTATGATGAACATTTTAAATGGTGGAAAACATTCAGATAATAATATAAGTATACAAGAATTTATGATAATGCCAATAGGAGAAATCACATTCAGTGAAAGATTAAAAAGAGGTGTAGAAGTATATCATACACTAAAAAGTGTATTAAAAGAAAAAGGTCATAGTGTTGCAGTTGGAGATGAAGGAGGATTTGCACCTGATTTAGAAAACGAGGAAAAAGCTATAGAAGTTATATTAGAAGCAATAAAAAAAGCTGGTTATGAACCAGGAAAAGATTTTGTTTTAGCATTAGATATTGCAAGTACAGAAATGTTTGAAGAAGCAGATAAAATTGGTAAAGAAGGATATTATTTTTGGAAAACAAAAGTATTAAAAACAAAAGAAGAAATGATAGATTATATAGTTGATTTATGTAACAAATATCCTATTAAATCAGTAGAAGACGGATTAGCTGAAGAAGATTGGAAAAGTTGGGAGATATTAACTCAAAAATTAGGTAATAAAGTGCAATTAGTAGGAGATGATTTATTTGTAACAAATCCAAAAAGATTAAGAAGAGGTATAGAAAAAAATGTTGCAAATGCGATATTAATAAAACCAAATCAAATTGGAACATTAACAGAAACTTTAGATACGATAAGATTAGCAAAAGAAAATGGATATAAAACAATAATTTCCCATAGATCAGGTGAAACAGAAGATACCACAATAGCTGATATTGCAGTAGCAACCAATGCAATGCAAATAAAAACAGGAGCACCTTGTAGAACTGATAGAGTAGCAAAATACAATAGATTATTAAATATAGAAAGTAACTTTTAATTTGTTATAGAAAAATTTTTATAATTTATATTCAATAGAACAATAGTTGGTTTTGAACAATAGCTGACTTTCTTTGACATACAACAATGGAATAAAATTAACAAAAACCTTAGATTTTTCTAAGGCTTTTATTAATTCTTATATAAGATATAAATTTATTTTAATTCATTTTTCTATTTAAAATAACTAGTTTAATTATTGAAAATACTAAAAGTATAGAAGCTACTGTAATGAATCCAATTAAAATAGTTTTACCAGCAGCTGGAAGAACAGCTGGAGGTTCAGTAAGTTTTAATTTTGGTGTTACATCAGAAGTTTTTTCTTGTGAATTACCATTTGGATCAGTATAACTTATATCTACTTTTTCATTAGTATTTAATATTTTATCAACTATTGAACTATTAAAATTTTCTTTTAGTTTTAATTTATATTGTACAGTTGCTGTTTCACCCATTGGTAATTCTGAAATAGTCCAAGTTATAGAATTATTACTAGTATCAACTTGTGCAGAAATATTTCCAGAAGTAGGGTCAGTTACATAAGCAAACTCAAAATTATCAATTATTTCTTGTGGGAAATAATCTACTATAGTGATATCTTTAAAAGTTTTTTCTGTAGGAATTAAATCCTCATAAATAGTATTTGTTATAGTATCTTCAATTAAATCATCACTTATATAGTAGAAATTACCAGCAGTTGGTGCGTCTTCACTTCCAAATGTCTCTGAAATTATTTGTCCATATGATTTATCACCAAGTGGAATATAATTTTCATCTGTAATACCTGTAAGCATTGTAAATAATTGAATACCACTATTTGTAACATCTATTAAAGATTGTTTAGTTTTTGCAATTACATCATCAGAATAATAATTTCCGTCGAAGTTAACAGCAATATTAGGAACACCATCAGTTAATACAATCATGTATTTATTTGTTGCATTTGATGTAAATTGTTGAGTTGCTAATTTAATACCAGCATCTAAATCAGTTTTATCACCATTAGTTTCTATATTAGAAATAGAATTAGTTAGAGTAGTTATATCATTAGACAATCCAGAAATTAAAAAAGCATCTTCAAGAGTTCCTTCTTTAGACATATCTGAATTACTAGAAAAGCTAACGATACCAACATTTAATGATGTGTTATCTCTTAATAAATTTGAAACTAGAGTATTGGCAGATTCAAAAACTAAATCTCTTCTAGTTGTATCGCCTAATACTGTATCAGTCATACTTCTTGAATTATCAATTACAATCATAGCTTCACCAGTTAATTTATCAGCTATTTCTTCATTTGTAACTTGTAATTGTAAAGTTACTTCTTTATTAGTTAAATTCTTTTCAACTAATTTTTTTTCGAATTTTGAATTATCTCCAATTTCAATTGTACAAACAGGTTCTTCTACAACAGTCATAGAAACTGTACTATATGACGCAAAAGAAAGGTTTGCCATTAAAATGATAATCAAAAATAAAATTAAAAAAACTTTCTTTTTCATAAGTAAAATCACTCCTTTAAAATTGTATATTATATATTTTAACACAATAAAAATATAAAATACAATATTTTTTATAAAAAAAATTTATTGAAAAAACAAGAAAATTATGGTAAAATATATATGTAAATTTTAAAAATAATATTTCATTAAGTTTTGAATAAAATTTAATAAGGATGTGAATATATTATGAATAAAATAAAATGTTTACAATATTATTTTGATTCAAAAACATATACTGATCAACAAATAGAAGAAAAAATAGAAGAAACAAAAAAAGAATTTCCTAAAAGTAGAATAGATGTTGGTATTAAATTAAATGAATTTGGTGTATATATAGTTACTCTTTATGTAGAGAATAAAGAAACATATTTATCAAAAGTAATGTCAAAATATAGAACTAAAAAAGTAAAATTATTGAAAGAAGGAAGTATAGAAAAGAAAAAACAATCAAGATTACAAAAGTATTATTCTAATTCACAAGGTAAAAATAAAAATTATCATCCAGTTGAATTAAAAGATTATAATGAGCCAAGAAAATATGGGGATTGGCAACAAGCAAAAAAATATAAAAAATATATAAATAAAATATAAATGTCTCATTTGGGACGTTTTTTTTGAGACATATTTTTTATACTATTAAAAAAAAACACAATTTTTGTAGAATTTAAAACACTTTTGTGATATAGTAGTAAAAACAACAGATAAGCAAAGAAAGAATAATTCAAAAGGAGTTATAATATGAAAGTAATATTAGCATCAGGTTCGCCAAGAAGAAAGGAATTATTAAAATTGATAGTTCCAAAATTTGAGGTTATAACTAGCCAAATAGATGAACAAATAGAAGAAAAACTAACACCCGAAGAAAAAGCATCTAAATTAGCAAATATGAAAGCAAAAGATGTATTTAGTAATACTAGTGGAGATAGAGTGGTAATAGGTTCAGATACAATAGTTGCAAAAGAGGGAAAAGTATATGGTAAACCAAAAAATAATGAAAATGCAAAACAAATTATAAAAGAGTTATTAAGAGGAGATAAGACACACGAAGTAATAACAGGTTTAAGTGTTATCATAGAAAAAGACAGTAAAATTAAAGAATATAATACATATGATAAAGCAAAAATTTATTTAAAGGATATGACAGACGATGAAATAGAAAAATGGATAAATACAGGAAAAGCCTCAGATAAAGCTGGAGCATATGCTATACAAGAAGAATTTTGTGTGTTTGTAGAAAAAATAGATGGCAATTATACAACAATAGTAGGACTACCAACACATAAATTATATGATATATTGAAGATTAATGGGATTTTTAATTAATGAGAATTTATAAAAAAGAATGAAGTGATAGGAGGTTTATGTATGGTTATTGAACAACAAATAACTAAAGAATTATTTGATTATATAGAAAAAGAAATATTCCCATTATATAATAGAAATGAAGAAGGTCATGGGATAAAACATATAAAAACAGTAATAGAAAGAAGCTTGAAATTTGCAAAAGATTATGAAGTTAATATAGACATGGTATACACGATAGCAGCATATCATGATTTAGGACATCATATTGATAGAAAAAGACATGAAATAATATCTGCTGAGATGTTTATTAAGGATGAAAATATGAAAAAGTTTTTTACAGATGAACAACGAAGAATAGTAAAAGAAGCTATAGAAGATCATAGGGCTTCTAGCGAACATGAACCAAGAAGTATATATGGAAAAATAGTAAGTACAGCAGATAGAACGATTATTAATATAGATGATACAATTAAAAGGTCATATTCATATGGGAAAAGGAATTACATAGGGCTATCGGAAGAAGAACAAATAGAAAGAATATACAATCATTTAAAAGAAAAATATGTAGAAAATGGATATGTGAAAACATATTTAGAAGATAAAGAATTTGAAAAAGCTTTACAAAATTTAAGACGTGCATTATCTAATAAAGAAGAATTTATTAATAGAGTAAAGAAGGTAATTGGCAATAAATAATAAATTTATAGAATTATTGGAGGTGATATTGTGGGAGAAAAAAGAGAAGTAAAACCAGGTCAAATTTATAAACATTTTAAAGGGACAACACATAAAATTATTTGTGTTGCGAAACATTCAGAAACAAATGAAGACATGGTAATATATACTCATGATGATGATAATGAAATTTGGGCAAGACCATTAGAAATGTTTTTATCAGAAGTTGACCATGAAAAATATCCAGAAGTAAAACAAAAATATCGTTTTGAATTACAATAATTATAAATGTCTCATTAGGAAACGTCCCAAATGAGACATTTTTTTCTTAAAAACACTTGACAAATCAAAAAAAATAGTGTAAAGTATATTAGCATTACAAAAAGAAAAGAGGTAGTCAAATGGAAAAAAACGTACAAATAAGTATATTATGCCAATTATATGGCAAATTATTAACAAAAAAGCAATATGAATTTCTAGATGACTACTATAATAACGACTTGTCATTATCAGAAATAGCTGAAAACAATAATATCACAAGACAAGCTGTTAGAGACATTATAAAGAAAGGGGAGAAAAAACTTTTCGAATACGAAGAAAAGCTATTGTTTATGAAAAGGACGTTAAATCAAGAAAAGAAAATTGAAAAGGTTTTAGTAGAATTAACAAAAATACAAAATGATTATTCAGACAAACAAATAGCAAGTGTTTTAGAAAACATCAAAAAAGAATTAAACTGCTTAGTATAAAAATAAAAAAGAATGGGAGTTGTGAGATATGGCTTTTGAAGGATTATCTTCTAGATTACAAGAAATAACAAGAAAAATCAGAGGAAAAGCAAGAATAACGGAATCTGATTTAAAAGAAATGTTAAGAGAGGTTAAGCTTGCACTTTTAGAAGCGGATGTAAATTACAAAATAGTAAAAGAATTTATAGCAACCATTCAAGAAAAAGCACTTGGGCAAGATGTACTAAAATCATTAACACCAGGGCAACAAGTTGTAAAAATCGTTAAGGATGAACTAGTAGACTTACTTGGAGGAACAGAAAGTAAAATAAATTTCACACCTAATCCTCCAACAATAATAATGCTAGTAGGTCTTCAAGGTTCAGGAAAAACAACCACAGCAGGTAAACTTGCAAATATACTAAGAAAACAAGGTAAAAAGCCATTATTAGTAGCATGTGACGTATATAGACCAGCAGCTATTAAACAATTACAAGTAGTTGGAGCACAATTAAATATACCAGTATTTGCAAATGAAACATCAAAAGATGTCGTACATATTGCAAGACAAGCAATGTCAGTTGCAATGTCAAAATTAAATGATGTTGTAATATTAGATACAGCAGGACGTTTACACATTGATGAAGAATTAATGAATGAACTAAAAAATCTAAAAGCAAATATTAAACCACATGAAATATTACTTGTAGTTGATAGTATGACAGGTCAAGATGCTGTAAATGTTTCAGAAAAATTTAACGAAGCACTTGGAATAGATGGAATTGTCTTAACAAAATTAGATGGTGATACTCGTGGTGGTGCTGCACTTTCAGTAAAAAAAGTTACAGGAAGACCAATCAAATTTGCAGCAACAGGAGAAAAGTTAAGTGATATTGAAGTTTTTCATCCAGATAGAATGGCACAAAGAATTTTAGGAATGGGTGATATTTTATCTGTAATAGAAAAAGCTGAGGAGTCATTTGATTTAGAACAAGCAGAAAAATTAGAAAAGCAGTTAAAGAAAAAAGAATTAGATTTAGATGACTATTTGGCACAAATAAGACAAGTGAAAAAAATGGGATCATTTTCATCTTTATTAAAATTAATACCAGGAATGAATCAAATAAAAGACTTAAAAGTAGATGATAAAGAATTTGGAAAGATAGAAGCAATTATATGTTCAATGACAAAAGCAGAAAAGCAAGATATAAGACTTTTAAATGCAAGTAGAAGACAACGTATAGCAAAAGGTAGTGGAACAACTGTGCAAGATATCAACAAATTCATAAAATCATTTGAAATGACACAAAAAATGATGAAAAAAATGAAAAGCAATAAAGGTGGACTAAAAAAATTAATGAATGGTATTGATGAAAATACATTGAAAAACTTTAAATTCTAGTCTTAAATATAATTTTAAGAAAAATATTAATATAAAAAGTTTAAATACTTAAGTTCAATAAAAAGATAAATATTAATAAAAAAATACTATAAAAATTAAATATAAATAAATGATAATAAATGGATACGAAAAAACGAATTAAGTATTATAAAAAAATCAAATTAGTTATTAAATTTTTAAATTTATATATAAAAAAGGGAAAGGAGTGTCCCCAAAATCCCTAATATTAGGGATTAAAGGAACGTCCCCTAACTAGGAGGTGAAATAAATGGTAAAAATCAGATTACAAAGACAAGGAAAGAAAAAAGCTCCATTTTATCATATAGTAGTTGCAGATTCAAGATCTCCAAGAGATGGTAAAATAGTAGAACAAATAGGAACATATAATCCAATGACAGATCCAGCAACAATAGTTTTAGATAAAGAAAAATTAGAAAAATGGATTAAAAATGGTGCAAAACCAACAGATACAGTAAAGAAATTAATAGAAAAAGCATAATCTTGCTAAATAAACAAAAGATATGTATTAGCTTACAAATACAAAATTGAATGGAGGAATAGAAATGAAAGATATATTACAAACAATAATTTTAAATTTAGTAGATAATAAAGAAGCAGTAGAAATAAAGGAATTAGAAGGAGAAAAATCAGTAGTATTTGAAGTTAAAGTTGCAGAAAGTGACATGGGAAAAATAATTGGTAAACAAGGTAGACTTGCTAAATCAATAAGAACAGTAATGAAAGCTGTAGCTAGCAAAGAACAAAAAAGAGTTACAGTTGAATTTATAGGATAATTGGAGTATTAAAATATGACAAGATATCTTGAAATTGGTCAAATTGTAAATACATTTGGAATAAAAGGAATGGTAAAAGTAAAACCATTTACAGATGATATAGAACAATTTGAAAAATTAAAAAAAATATATGTCAAAACAAAAAACAGTAAAAAAGAATATGAAATAGAACAAGTAAAATATCACAAAAATATGGTATTAATCAAATTCAAAGGAATTGACAAAATAGAAGATGCAGAAATCTTAAGAGGTAGTTATCTTATAAAAGATAGAGAAGATGATGAACCACTAGAAGAAGGTACATACTATATTGTTGATTTATTAGGACTTGATGTATATGAAGAAAATGGTAATTTACTTGGAAAATTAGAAGATATCTATAATACTGGAAGTAATGATATATATGTAGTAAAAAATGAACTAGGAAAACAAATTCTTTTACCTGCTATAGCAGATGTTATAAAGAAAATAGATATAGAAAATAAAAAAATAACAGTTCATTTAATAAAAGGGTTAATATAATGGAGGAAAAAATGAAATTTGATGTTTTGACACTTTTCCCAGAAATGTTTGATACATTAAATCAAAGCATTATAGGAAAAGCAAAAGAAAAAGAGCTAATAGATATTAATTTAATAAATATTAGAGATTTTTCAAAAGATAAACACAAAAAAGTTGATGATACTCCATATGGTGGTGGAGCTGGTATGGTAATAAAACCAGATGTAGTATATGATGCATATAAATCAATAGAAAATAAGGATGCAAAAGTTATATACATGTCACCACAAGGAAAAATATTAAATCAAAAAAAAGTAGAAGATTTGTCAAAACAAAAACATTTAATAATTTTATGTGGCCATTATGAAGGTATAGACCAAAGAGTTCTTGACAAGATAGTAGATGAAGAAATATCTATTGGAGACTATGTATTAACAGGTGGAGAGATTCCAGCAATGGTATTAATAGACAGTATAAGTAGATATGTAGAAGGAGTAATAAGTCAAGAATCAATAGAAGAAGAAAGTTTTTCAAATGGACTTTTAGAATATCCGCAATATACAAGACCAGAAGTATTTCAAGGAGAAAAAGTTCCAGAAATATTACTTTCAGGGCATCATGAAAATATTGAAAAATGGAGAAAAGATAAATCTATAGAAATAACAAAAAAGAAAAGACCAGATTTGTTAAAAAATATGGCAGAGAATTAATATAAAATAAATGAAGTGCAAATTAGGGTGCACCGCTCAAAAAAAAGAAAAGGAGGAAATTTCTAAAATGGATATTATAAAATCAATTGAACACGAACAGTTAAAGAACAAAATACCAGAATTAAAAGTTGGTAATACAGTAAGAGTACACGTAAGAATAAAAGAAGGAAATAAAGAAAGAATCCAAGTATTCGAAGGAATTATTATAAAAGTACAAGGTGGAGGAGTAAACCAAACATTTACAGTTAGAAAAATATCTTATGGTGTAGGTGTAGAAAAAACATTTTTAGTACATTCACCATTAGTAGAAAAAGTAGAACTAGTAAGAGTTGGTAAAGCAAGAAGAGCTAAATTATTCTACTTAAGAGATAGAGTTGGTAAATCAGCTAAGACAAAAGAAAAAGTAGGAGCAAGAATTGAAAACAGAGAAATTGTTATAAAAGAAGACTTAGCAGAAGAACCAGCACCAGCAGAAGCTGAAGCTACTGAAGAAGTTGCTACAGTAGAAGAAAATACTACAGAAACAACACCAGTAGAAGAAGTAGCAAAAACAGACGAAACACCAGTTTCTGAAGAAAAAGTAGAAAAAGAAGCTGACGAAGCAAAAGCTCCAGAAGAAGCACCAGCAATTGAAACAGATAAAGTAGAAGTTCAAGAAACAGTTGACACAGTTAAAGAAGAACCAGTAGAAACTGTAAAAGAAAAACCAGAAGAAAATAAATAATTAATAAAAAATTACCATTTTGGGGACGCGTCCAAAAATGGTAATTTTTTATTTAATAGAAAATTTTCTGAAAATCCTATTAGATAAAATTGCTCCGTCAAAAAATGCACAATTCTACTTATGTAAAATTGAATCACAAACAAAAACAAAGAATTTGCAACAAGTTAAACGATCTGACATAATAGAAAGTCCTATTTTGCTTTCTATTATGTCAATAAATGATTAGCAAAAGTAACAAAATAAATAAATTATCTTGTTTAATAAAGTCGTATTTTCTATAATATTAAAAGATATATTCTATTTATGTGGTAAAAGAATTACAATACATTTTTTTTAGATAAAATGTAAAAAACAAAAGAAAGAAGGAGATTTTAATATGAAAAGAAATTTAGAAAAATACGAAAGTAAAGGAATTACACTAATTGCACTAGTTATAACAATAATAGATGCTTGTGTTGAAGATTATGAATTTGAAGATAAAGTAACAATATACAAAAAAGAAAAAAATGAAATAGATGTAGCAAGATCAATAATAATAAGAGAATCTGTATATAAGAAATTAGAAGAAATGAGAGAAAAATATGGGATATCAATATCAAAAATTTTGAATATAGCAATAAGAGAAGGAATAAAAAAATATGATGAAAAAAAAAGTAAAAATAAAAAGTAAAAATTATGAAAAAAGCATTTACAATTAAAAAAAAATTGTATACAATAGAAGGGATGAGAAAAATGTCACAAAACAAAAGAAAATGAAAAAGAAAGGGAGTATATCAATGAAAATATTGATGTTAACATGGGAGTATCCACCAAGAGTTGTAGGAGGGATTGCAAGAGTTGTATATGATTTATCAAGAACATTATTAAAAGATGGACATGATGTAACAGTAGTTACATATAGAGA
>CALXXK010000025.1 GCA_944392675.1 uncultured Clostridia bacterium | reverse complement strand
GTTTATTACAAAAATTCAATTAATATATTCAAAATATAAAATTGTAATTTTTGGACGCGTCCCCAAAATGACAAAAACCCCGTCCCTAAATTCCCTAAAACCCCGCCTCCATTTTCCCTATATCTCTGTCCCTAAAATAACAATTTTTGAACAAACAAAAAAAGAGCTTATGCTCTTTTAACTTTACCATTTTTTAAACATTTAGCACATACATTAATTCTTTTTGTTTCTCCATTGATGATTGCTTTAACACTTCTTAGATTTGGTTTCCAAGTTCTAGAAGATCTTTTACTTATATGAGAACGAGTAATGCTAAGTTTATTTCCATGACTAATTGATTTTTCACATATTTCACATTTTGCCATTTCTAAATTGCACCTCCTAAATATCTTAAATAAATTGACTATTAACAAGTTTAACACAAAAGCAAATAAAAAACAAGTATTTTTTGAAAATTTATAAAAATTCCTTGCAATATAAGAAATTTATGATATAATAAATAAGCTATATGAAAAATGAAAGAAAGGATTGAATTAAATGAAGTGTAAAGTAGAAAAAACAGAAAATGCAAATGAAGTAAAATTAGAATTAACAGTAGAAGCTTCTAAATTTGATGAAGCAATGAAAAAAGTATATTTTAAAAGTGCAAAATATTTTAATATTCCAGGATTTAGAAAAGGTAAAGCACCAATGAATATAGTAGAAAAATATTATGGAAAAGAAATCTTTTATGAAGATGCTTTTAATGAAGTTGCGCCAGATGCAATGGAAGAGGCAGTAAAAGAAAATAATTTAGAAGTTGTAAGTAGACCAGATATAGAAGTTACACAAATAGGAAAAGGACAAGACCTAATATTTACAGCAGTAATGCAAACAAAACCTGAAGCAAAACTTGGAAAATATAAAGGTATAGAAATCAAAAAAATTGAGTATAATGTAACAGACGAAGATATCGAACATGAATTAGGACATATGCAAGAACATAATGCAAGAATGATAACAGTTGAAGATAGACCAGTAGAAAGTGGAGATACAGCAACAATAGATTTCGAAGGATTTGTTGATGGAAAAGCTTTTGAAGGTGGAAAAGCAGAAGGACATGAATTAACAATAGGAAGTAATACTTTTATTCCAGGATTTGAAGACCAAATAATTGGAATGAAAATTGATGAAGAAAAAGATATAAATGTAAAATTCCCAGATGAATATTTTTCAAAAGATTTAGCTGGAAAAGATGCTACATTTAAAGTTAAAGTTCATGAAATAAAAAGAAAAGAATTACCAGAACTTGATGATGAATTTGCTAAAGATGTTAGTGAATTTGATACATTAAAAGAATTAAAAGAAGATATCAAGAAAAAACAAGAAAAGCAAAATAAAGATAAAGAAAAATATGAAACTGAAGATGCAGTAATCAAAGCAGTTGTTGAAAACATGGAAGTAGATATTCCATCAGGAATGATAGAAACAGAAACAGAAAATATGCTAAAAGACTTTGAACAAAGAATTTCTTATCAAGGTATTAAATTAGAACAATATTTAAAAATGTTAGGTAAAACTCGTGATGAAATGAAAAAAGAATATGAGCCTCAAGCAATTGAAGGAATAAAATCAAGATTAGCATTAGAAGCAGTTATAAAAGCTGAAAAAATAGAAGCAACAGATGAAGAAGTAGATGAAAAACTAAAAGAAATGGCTAAAAACTATGGCAGAGAAAATGACGAATCATTTATGAAAAATGAAAATATAAGAAACTACATAAAAGAAGGAATAAAATCAGAAAAAGCTATAGAATTTTTAGTAAAAAATGCAAAAAAGAAATAATTTTTGAATAATAGAAAGGTTGGGGTGTAAAATTATAAGTAAAGTTTTAATCCCAACTTTTTGGATTTTTAATATAAAAAGTGTCATATATAAAAAGTAGAAAAATATAAATTAGATTGCTAACAAAAGGCAATTTAAATAAAATTTATTAGAGCATAAATTAGCTCGAATGGAGGTTATTATGTTAGAAAAAAATAGTTTAGTACCATATGTTATAGAACAAACAAGTAAAGGAGAAAGATCATATGATATTTTCTCAAGATTATTAAAAGATAGAATTATATTTTTAGGAGAAGATGTAAATCCAACAACATCAAGTTTAGTAATAGCACAATTATTATTCTTAGAATCAGAAGACCCAGACAAAGAAATCTCATTATATATTAATTCACCAGGAGGATCAATAACAGATGGAATGGGAATTATAGATACTATGAATTATATAAAATGTCCTGTATCAACAATATGTATAGGAATGGCAGCTAGTATGGGAGCAGCATTATTAGCAGCAGGAGAAAAAGGAAAAAGATATGCAACTCCAAATGCAGAAATTTTAATACATCAACCATTAATTGGTGGCGGAGGACTATCAGGTCAAGCAACAGAAATAAAAATACATGCAGATCACTTAGTAAAAACAAGAGAAAAATTAAATAAATTCTTAAGTGAAAGAACAGGTCAAACAGTAGAAACAATCCAAAAGGATACTGAAAGAGACAATTATATGACTGCTGAAGAAGCATTAAAATATGGATTAATAGATGGAATTATGGACAAGAGAATGTAGGAAGCCATCGAAAGGAGAGAAAAAATGGCAAGAAATGATATACCAAAAAGTGTAAGATGTTCTTTTTGTGGTAAATCACAAGAAAACGTAAGAAAAATAATAGCAGGACCAGGAGTATACATTTGTGATGAATGTGTAGATCTTTGTGTTAGTATAATTGATGCAGAGGTATATGATGATGACAAAGCTGGATATACATTAAATGAATTAAACAATATACCAAGTCCAAAAGAAATAAAAAAGGTATTAGATGATTATGTAATAGGTCAAGAAGAAGCTAAAAAAACATTATCAGTAGCGGTATATAATCATTATAAAAGAATAGCACATGAAGAAAATGCAGAAAAAGGAGATATAGAGATCCAAAAAAGTAATATTTTACTATTAGGACCAACAGGATGTGGAAAAACTTTACTTGCAAGGACACTCGCAAAAATATTAGATGTTCCATTTGCAATAGCAGATGCAACAACACTTACAGAAGCTGGATATGTAGGAGAAGATGTTGAAAATATCCTATTAAAATTAATCCAAGCAGCAGATGGAGATATAGAAAAAGCAGAAAAAGGAATAATATATATAGATGAAATAGACAAAATATCAAGAAAATCAGAAAACCCATCAATAACTAGAGATGTAAGTGGTGAAGGTGTACAGCAAGCACTATTAAAAATAATAGAAGGAACAATAGCATCAGTACCACCACAAGGAGGAAGAAAACATCCAAACCAAGAACTAATCCAAATAAATACAGAAAACATCTTAATAATATGTGGAGGAGCATTTGAAGGTTTAGAAAATATAATAAAAGACAGAACAGGAGAAAAAGCAATAGGATTCGGAACTCAAATAAAAAGCAATAAGGAAATAGACAAATATGAAATCTTTAAAGAATTACTACCACAAGACTTATTAAAATTTGGTTTAATACCAGAATTTATAGGAAGATTACCAATAGTTGCAACATTAAAAGACTTAGATAGAGATGCATTAATAAAAATATTAGTAGAACCTAAAAATTCTTTAGTAAAACAGTATCAAAAATTATTTGAAATAGATGGTGTAGAATTAGTATTTGAACAAGAAGCACTTGGAGCAATAGTTGATAAAGCAATAGAAAGAAAAACAGGAGCAAGAGGTCTTCGTTCAATTATTGAAGAAAGAATGAGAGATATAATGTTTGAAATACCATCAAATCCAAATATAGAAAAATGTATAATTAAGAAAGAAACAATTACAGAAAATAAGGAACCAGAAATAATCATAAATGAAGAAAGAAAAGAACATAAACCAACAATAAAGAAAAAAAGAGAAATGGCAAAAGGAACTGAAAAAGAAACAGCATAAGTCTAGGGGACGTTCCTTTAATCCCTAAAATTGGGGAAAATGGGGACGGACCTTTTTACCATTTTGGGGACGCATCTAAAAAGGGAGTTTTTTATATACATTTGATATTTAACTTTTAAATGCTTTCATTCTAATTAAACAGAGATATTATATATAAATTTTCTTAATTACGAATGTGAATGGAAGAATATTATAAATTCTTTAATTATCAAGTAGGAGAATCTCAAACTTGCTTTGAGTGGTGCCTGCTTGATAATTTTAGAATTTATTTATTCTGTAATGTTAACCGAGTAATTAATAAAATTTATATATAATATCTCTGTTTTTATGCTAGAATTATTATAAAAATTAATTATAAATTAAAAATTCCTTTTTTAGACGCGTCCCCAAAATGGTAAAAAGGTCCGTCCCCATTTTCCCCAATTTTAGGGATTAAAGGAACGTCCCCGTAGAATAATACTTTATTAATAACAGATATAGATGAAAGAAAAGAGGGATTGGATAAAATAAAAATAGCTTCACATACATATGATAGTTATAATAAAAATATTACTATGAAATTGTAATTAATTTCTAAAGTCACCAATTGACAAGTTAGGTTTAACAATTTTGTAGATTCTTATGAGAATGGAGAGGATATAAAAGGGATAGAAGCTATAGAATTAAAGCGACAACATAGCAAAAGAGTATTAGATGCAAGCAAATACATGGCAAAAACTATGAATCTTCCAGAAGAAGATGAAACAATTGCTGAAATTATAGCTATTTTGCATGATATAGGGAGATTTGAACAATGGAAAAAAAACAGAAGCTATGTAGACACAGAACGTATACAGCATGCTTATCTTGGAGCACAAATGCTCCAAAAAGGTTGGATAAGGTATTTTATTCCCGAAACACGAGAATATGATGAGATTATAATAAAAGCTGTAAAATTACATCGTGAGCTTCATCTTCCACATGAGCTAACAGAAAGAGAGAGGTTTTTCTGCAACTTGATTCGAGATGCTGATAGGATAGATATATTTTATCAGTGTACTAGAAATAAAGATTTTGATATTCTTTTTGAAATAAAAGAAGAAGTAGAAGAAAGGAGCTTGAGTAATGCTGTTAAATTAGCATTACTTAAGAATGAATCTATTACTTTCAAGGAAGTAAGAAATCGTTTAGATCTTATAGGTCTGAGAATATCTCTTCTAAGTCAATTCACATTCAAAAGTGGAATTGACTATATAAAAGAAAAAGGATATGTAGAAAAGATGATAAATCTTTTTGAAAATAACCTGCCACAATTCAAGGGAGAAGATCTTGAGTGGTTAAAAAAATATGCCTCAAAAGCATTTCAATCTAAAAATTAGAGTGAAAAACGCCCTATTTGTTTACATAACAAGTAGGGCGTTATGCTGTAATATATAAAATAGTTAATAAAAAATTAATATTTCCTCTATTTTTTATTAATAAAATATATGGTATACTATAAGAGAAAGACAAGGGAGATGATAAAACATGTACAACATATTAGTAGTTGATGATGACAAAGAAATAGTAGGGGCAATCGAAATATATCTAAAAAAGGAAGGATATAACATAATAAAAGCATACAACGGAAATGAAGCAATACAAAAAATAAAAGAAAATGAAGATAATATACATCTAATAATATTAGATATAATGATGCCAGAAAAAGATGGGCTAGAAACCTTAGAAGAAATAAGAAAAACAAATGGAGTACCAGTAATACTATTATCAGCAAAATCAGAAGACTACGATAAAATAGGAGGATTAAATTTAGGAGCAGATGATTATATAACAAAACCATTTAATCCACTGGAATTAATAGCAAGAGTTAATTCAAGTATAAGAAGATATGTAAAATTAGGAGCAATAGAAAATAAAGATGATGAGAAGTTGTACCAAACAGGGGATTTAATAATAAATGATGATACAAAAAAAGTAATAGTAGATGGAAAAGAAGTGAAATTAACAGGAACAGAATTTAATATATTAAAATTTTTACTACAAAATAAAGGAAAAGTATATTCAATACCAGAAATATATGAAAATGTATGGAAAGAAGAAGGCTTTGGAGCAGAAAATATAATAGCCGTCCATATTAGACACATAAGAGAAAAAATAGAAATCAACCCTAAAGAACCTAAATATTTAAAGGTTATTTGGGGAGTAGGATATAAGATAGAAGAAATTTAAAGGGGACGTTCCTTCAATCCCTAAAATTGGGGAAAATGGGGACGGACCTGTAGGAATTTTAAGGTCCATCCCCATTTTCCCCAATTTTAGGGATTGAAGGAACGTCCCCAGAAAGGAGAAAAACATGGAAAATCTAAAAACATCAAAAGCATTAAAAATAATATCATATATACTAATACCAATACTCGTAGCAATAATAGGTTTAAGTATATTTCATTTAGCATTTTTAAATGAATATGGCTCTGTAAAGGAAAAAAGATATGAAGAAACAGAAATGTTTGCAAGTGATTATCTATATTTTATAATGGATCAAATTTCGTTATGTTATCAAGAAGAGAACAATTATGATAGTTATTTTATGATAGTAGAAGACAATAATGGAAATAGGTATAAATATTCAAATCATAATTATGGCTATAGTATGCATAATGGTATAGGTGCGTATATTGATTATATAATTATAGATAAATCTACAAATGAAATATATACAAATATTAGGACTAACGATTATCAAAAAGAAATAGAAAACATAAAAAGTCTAGGAAACTTTTGGAATTATATTGACGGAAATATTGATACAGATATAAATTATATAAATCAAGATAATATAATATATAATTCAGTTTATCAATATGCAAGTTCAGATGATGAAGGAACATATATTGTTAACAAAAATATTAGCGGATATGATATATATAGTAGGTATAACGAGAGCAAAGTTAATCAATTAACAAATTTTCAATTAGCAAAACAGATGTATAATTTTGCATTAAATAATCAACAATTACCAATATATTTACTTCCAATAAGTACAATTATTTTATTAGTGATATCTATATATTTATTATGGTCTATAGGACATGAAAAAGGTAAAGATGGAATATCATTAAGTTCAATTGATAATATACCATATGAAATATTATTAATTTTTGCATTTTTATTTATAACAATATTTTTAACAATACTTATACAAGTTCTTAATTTTGCAAACTATATATTACTAATATTTGGATGTGTATTATATGTATTTTGCTATCTAATATGTGCGATTGTAGGAGTAACAACAATAAAAAGAATAAAAGCAAAAAGATTTTTTAAAAGTTTTCTTTTATATTCTATATGGAAATGGATAAAAAATAAATGTAAAAATATAGAAAAAGTAATAGAAACAAAGATAGATAACAAAAAAATATTTTGGTATTATTGGGGATATGTTTTAATAAGTATCATTCTAGCAGGATTTTTCTATACTGGTTTTGCTATAATTGCATTAATAGTTTTTTGGATTTGGATATATTACAAAATTAAACAATATATCAAAAAACAAGAAGATATAAAAGAAGCACTAAAAAATATATATAATGGAAAAAACAATGTACATGTAAATGAAGAAGAATTACAAGGAATTTTAAAAGAAATGGCTATCTATGTAAATGACATATCAGGAGGATTCTCAAATGCGATAGAAGAAAGTCTTAAATCAGAAAGACTAAAAACAGAATTAATAACAAATGTATCACATGATATAAAAACGCCATTAACATCAATAATAAACTATGTAGATTTATTAAAAAAGGAAAATATCGAAAATGAAAAAGTAAAAGAATATATAGATATACTAGACAAAAAATCACAAAGACTAAAAAAATTGACAGAAGACTTAGTAGAAGCATCTAAAGCATCATCAGGAAATGTTAAATTAAATATAGAAGAAATAAATATAAAAGAATTAATAAATCAAACAATAGGAGAATTTAAGGACAAATTTGAAGAAAAAGGATTAACAATCGAAACAACAATGCCAGAGCAAGAATTGGTAATAAAAGCAGATAATAGATATATTTATAGAATAATTGAAAATTTATTCAGTAATATTACTAAATATGCTCAAGAAAACTCAAGAGTATATATAGATATTGAAAAAAATAAAGAATCAAAAGTAAAAATAAGCATAAAAAACATTTCTAAAGAAAAATTAAATATTAGTAGCGATGAATTAATGCAAAGATTTGTTAGAGGAGATAAATCAAGATATACAGAAGGAAGTGGATTAGGACTATCTATAGCCAAAAGTCTAACAGAATTACAAAAAGGAAAATTCGATATAAAAATTGATGGAGATTTATTCAGAGTAGATATGGAATGGTAAAAGGGGACGTTCCTTCAATCCCTAAAATTAGGGAAAATGGGGACGGACCTTCCTAGCTGCTGTAAATCCACTTAACCCATTTAGCCCCACTATATATCCTAAAATATATGATTTTTCGGTTCAATACATAATTTAAAAAATTCTAAATTAATTTTTTGGCACCCTTTCACTTAGTCCGAGCTAAAGCTCGACGCGAACATTTTCCAAAAAATTAATAGACAAATCTCATTTCTTAAAAACTGTAAATAATTATTTAATATTTATAAAACTTTTAAGAAATGTAAAGATTTGTTAGTGCGAAAAATTGCTATGCAATTTTTCTGTACAATGCTTATAATTAAATTATTTTAATTTAATTATTTCTAAAATTATTCCAATCACATTCAAAATCATATATTTTAGGATACATAGTGGGGCTAAATGGGTTAAGTGGATTTACAGCAGCTAGGAAGGTCCGTCCCCATTTTCCCGAATTTTAGGGATTGAAGGAACGTCCCCTTTATGATATAATAAATCAAACTAAAGAAGAAAGGAAAACGAATAATGAAAAAAATGTTGATAATAATTTTTATTCTAACAATAATTCTGATAGGAATGATAGTCTACAGAAGTAGGTCAGTAAGTAACTCTGAACAAGTTACAATTACTGAGATTGAAAATATAGAAAACTATATTTCAGAGATATATATGTGGCAAGAAATAACAAATGAAGCTTTGCCAACATTTGATAATATAAATAATGCAAATGAATTATGGATATGGGAAGTAGTAAAAAAGAATTTAGAAGAATTTGAATTAGATTATCAACAAATACAAGATAAAGGAAAAGAAATATTTGGAGAAGATTTTAAAAAGGAATTTCCCAAAGAAGGCTCACAGAGTTTTGAATATAATGAGGAAACACAAAAATATTATCCAACAGAAACAAATTTAGATGATAAAGAAGATAGATTTTTGTTAAATACTATAGAAAGAACAGATGAAGGATATAAAGTTGAAATAATAGAATATATAGAAGATTACTCAAAAGTAATTGAAGGACAAAATATAATAATTATAGAAAATCTAAATCAAGAGCAAATAGGCCAAGTATCTGAGCCGGATAGTGAACAAAATATACAAGATATAGTAAAAAGAAATATTGATAAATTTTCAAAAAAGCAAATTTATTTAAAACAACAAGATGATAAATTATATGTAGAAAAAGTAGAAAACTAAAAAATAATTTTTTTAAATAATAAGAAATTTCTACTAAAAATCTGCTAGATAAAAGATTCTCTTAACAAATTTAGAAAAATTTTTACTTACGTAAAATTTGCCACACTAACAATGATGTGGGTTTTATTTAAATTGTTATAAAGACAGAAAATTTAAAGAAGGCCCACTATTATTCTAAATAGATTTATGATTACAAAAGGAATGGTAGTAAAAATGGAAGAATTATTAGAAAATTGCAATATATGTCCACATAAATGTAATATAAACAGGAATAAAGGAAAAATAGGCAGATGTAAAGCAACTAACAAGATAAAAGTTGCTTTATATTCTGTCCATAATTTTGAGGAGCCATGTATTAGTGGAGAAAAAGGTTCAGGAACTGTATTCTTTTCAAATTGCAATTTGAATTGTATATATTGTCAAAATTATGAAATTAGTCAACAAGGAAGAGGAAAAGAAATATCAATAGAAGAACTTTCAGATATATTTATAAAACAACAAAAAAGAAATGTAGAGAACATTAATTTAGTTACACCAACAAGTTATGTACCACAAATAATTGAAGCAATAAAAATTGCGAGAAAAAAAGGTTTAAATATCCCAATTGTATATAATACAAATGGATACGAAAATATTGAAACTATAAAAATGCTTGATGGATATGTAGATATATATCTACCAGATTTAAAATATTATTATAATGACATAGCTAAAAAATATTCAAAAATAGACAACTATTTTGAAATAGCTACAAAAGCAATAAAAGAAATGGAAAAACAAATAGGAAAAACGGTAATAGATGAAAACGGAATGATGAAAAAAGGTATAATTATAAGACACCTTGTTTTACCTAATAATATAGAAAATAGTAAAAAAATATTAAAATGGATAAGAGAAAATATGAATAATGATACATATATAAGTGTAATGGCACAGTATTTTCCAACATATAAAGCAAAAGAAGATTTAGAATTAAATAGAAAATTGACAAAACAAGAATGGAGAAAAATAGATGAATACATAGAAGAATTAGGCATAGAAAATGGTTTTATTCAAGAATTGGGAGATCATGAAGAAGAGTATGTACCAAAGTGGGAATTTTAAAATTAAATTAATTTTTATTAAATTATAATAAAACTAACAAAATAAATACACAAAAACTGAATAATGTCAAATTTTGTCGAACTATTTTAGTTGAATTATGTCAAAAACAATGATATAATTCGACTAATTTTTAATTCAAAAATTTATTCATCTGAAATTCGTCAGAAAAAATCAAAAAAAACATTGACAAACACGTACTACACGTAGTAAAATTAAAAGGAAGTGATAAATTGACATTTAAGGAATTAGAAAAGATTTTGAAAAAAGATGGTTGGTATTTATATGATACAGTTGGCTCTCATTTTCAATATAAACATAAAGATAAAAAGGGAAAAATAACAATTCCCAGACATTGTAAAGATATAAAAAAGGGAACATTACATTCGATTCTAAAACAAGCGGATATAAAAAATAAATGCGAAAGGAGATAAAAAGAATGAAATTAGTTTATCCAGCACGTTTTTATAAAGAAAAAGAAGGAGGATATAGTGTAGAAGTACCAGATTTAAGAGGATGTATAACACAAGCAGATACATTAGAAGAGGCTATAGAGATGGCAGAAGATGCAGCGTTGGGATGGATATTAACAGCAATAGAAGATGATGAAGAACTTCCAGTTGCTTCTAAAATTGAAGATATAAAATTACAAAATAAGAATGAGTTTGTAAGTTTGCTACTTTTAGATATTGATAAATATACTGAAAAATATGGAAATAGAAAATCAGTAAAAAAGACATTAACAATACCTACATGGCTAAATCATAGAGCAGAAAAAATAGGAGTAAACTTTTCAAAAACATTACAAGAAGCTTTATTAAATAAAATTATAAAATATCAAAGAAAATAAATTTATTACTTGTAATTTGTCTAAAAATAGTATATATTGTAAAAGTAAATTTTATTTAAGAAAGGGAGAATAAGGATGAGAATAGTTGAACCGTGGATTAAAGTTGAAAAAATTGATGGTAAAAAAATAATGAAAATGATAGAGAGAGCATGTAGAACTTGTTATCGTTCAGAAGGAAAAATTACAGAAGACAGTTATAAAAGATTGTTAACTAATTGTATAACAAGTGGGCATGAATCAGTTTTAGAACATGAAAAAGTTACGGTTAGAATATATAGTGATGTAGGGTCATATAAAGATTTAACAAGACATAGATTTGCAAGTTTTTCAGTAGAATCAACAAGATATTGTAGTTATGATAAAGATAAATATGGAAATGAAATAGCATTTATGAATCCAATATACATAGAAGATACAAAAATGTATGAAATATGGAAAAATACAATGCAAGAAGTAGAAAATGCATATATAAAAATGAAAGAATTGGGTGCTACAACAGATATGTGTAGAGAATTGTTACCACATTCAACAGCTGGAGAATATACAATGACAGCTAATATAAGAGAATGGAAACATATACTTAGTTTAAGAACAACAAAACATGTGCATCCATCTATTAGACAAGTATTAATACCACTATTAAAATATTTTAAGGAAGAAATGCCAGAGATTTTTAAGGATATAAAATATGATACAGATTTTAATCCTAAATATTATGCAAAACTAATTATTGAGGAAGAGGTTTAATATAAATTTGATAGATTTACATATACATAGTAAATATTCTGATGGAAGTTTTTCTGTGATAGAGATATTAAAAGAAGCAGAAAGAAGAAAGTTAGATTATATTTCAATTACTGATCATGATTGTATAGATGCTTATAATGAAATCAAAAATATTAGCATTTCTAATTATTATAGTGGTAAGATAATAACAGGATGTGAATTTAAATGCTTTTTAAATGAATATAAAATACCAATAGAAATATTAGGATATAACATAAAAACAGAAAAGTTAAAAAATTATTTTTATAACAGTAATATAATGAAAGTCCAGTCAAAATATTTAGAAATATTAAAATTAAAAGCTAAAGAAATAGGTTTGATTTATAATAATGATTTAAAGCTTACAGAAAAACATTGTTACGCGTCTGCAGTTTTTCAAGATGAAATATTAAAATATCCAGAGAATAAAGAGATATTAAAAAATAATAATATTTCAGTATTTCCAAATTTTTATAGAGCTGAACAATGTAATAAAAATAGTATATTTTATATTAATGAATATGAAGATTTAATAAGTATTAAAAAAGTATTAGAAGAAATACATAATGCAGATGGATTAGCATTTGTAGCACATCCATATATATACCCAGTAAATGATATAGAAAGTATGATAGAAACTATAGTTAAAAGATATAATATAGATGGTATTGAATGTTATTATTCTACATTTACAGATGAACAAATTAAAACTATGGTTGGATATGCTAAAAAGTATAATTTGAATATATCAGGAGGAACAGACTTTCATGGAAGACATAAGCCAGATATACAACTAGGTATAGGAAAAGGTAATTTGAAAATAGAAAAAAAAGTAATATCAAGTTGGATAAATAAAATAATTACATAATAGAAGGAGAAGAAAACAATGTTAAGCATAATAGTAGCAAAAGCAAAAAATAATATAATAGGAAAAGAAAACAAACTAATATGGCATTTGCCAGAGGACTTAAAACACTTTAAAGAACTAACAACAGGACACACAATTATAATGGGAAGAAAAACATTTGAATCATTAGGAAGAGTACTACCAAACAGAAAACATGTAGTATTTAGTCAAAATCCAGACTTTAAAGTAGATGACGAAAATGTAGAAATAGTACATTCAATGTTACAGATACAAGAATATATAGAAAATGAAGAAGAAAATTTTGTAATAGGTGGAGCAATGATATATAATTTATTAATGCCATATGTTACAAAAATGTATGTAACTCAAATAAACAAAGACTTCGAAGGAGATACATTCTTTCCAAGAATTGATGAAAATGTTTGGAAAGAAGTCTCAAGAGAAAAAGGTTTAAAAAATGAAGAAAATAATTTAGATTATGAATTTATCACATATGAGAGAGCTTAACAGGGGACGTTCCTTCAATCCCTAAAATTCGGGAAAATGGGGACGGACCTGTAGGGAATTTGAATTAAAACAAAGCTTTTGGTTAAACTAAATTTACCAACCAAGAAGAAGGAGAGAGAAAATGTTTAAACCAAAGGCTATTTATTATGAAAAAGACATATGAAATTATGAACTAGGTAAACAATTAATGGAAAAATATAAAGAAATACCAAAAGTAGAAATTGAAAATCATAATAACATAGAAGAAATGAGAAAAAAAGAAAATAAAGAATTTCCAGATATGAAAAGAAATCTGATAATAGGAATTAGAAAAACACACAAATTTGTAGAGAATCATAAAACATCAGACTATTTAGTTCCATATACATCATCAGGATGTACAGCTTCTTGTATGTATTGTTATTTAGTTTGTAATTATAACAAATGTGCATATTT
>CALXXK010000024.1 GCA_944392675.1 uncultured Clostridia bacterium | reverse complement strand
AAAGATAACAAACAAACAAAATGTAAGCAATTAGAATTTAATACATATTGTATATTTACAGAAGAAAAAAAGGATGTAAAAGAAACAATAGGATTAATTTTTAAAGATTATTTAGAAAATATAAAGATAAAAACTAAGTAATTATTACATATTATTGCAAAATTATTTTGAGCACGTTAGAATTTAATTGTAGATGATTACTGATAAGTTTGAAAGATAATTGCCATTTGGCGTTGTTAAACTTCGTATTAAATTTAATCAACGTGCAGGAAGCACGCCTCATAAATTTAATACTCGTTTGCCTAGCCAAATAACAATTCTTTTTCAAACTGGAAAGGAGAAGAATGCTAGATTTAAAAAGCCAAAACTTTAAAGTCGGAATGTATATCAGATTATCTAGAGAAGATGGCGACAAGCAAGAAAGCGAAAGTATCAGTAATCAGAGAAATATTTTGCAAAGATATGTAAAGGAGAATGATTTATGTTTTGTAAAAGAATATGTTGATGATGGAGTAAGTGGTACAACATTTGATAGACCAGGGTTTAATGAGATGCTACAAGATATTGAAAACAAAAATATCAATATGGTTATAACAAAAGACTTATCAAGATTAGGTAGAGATTATATAAAAACTGGTTTTTACATAGAAGATTATTTTCCTAAAAATAATGTTAGATATGTTGCTATAACAGATGGTATAGATACATATTTAGACAGTACAAATAATGATATAACACCATTTAAAGCAATTATGAATGATATGTATGCCAAAGATATTTCAAAGAAAATTAGAAGTGTTTATAAAGAAAAGCAAAAACAAGGCGAATATCTTTGTAGTACAACTGCTTATGGCTATAAAAAACATCCTAGTATAAAAAATAAATTAGTTGTAGATATAAAAGTAAAAAGTGTTGTAGAAAAAATCTTTGATATGTATTCAAATGGACATGGAAGTAGTGAAATTGTAAATTATTTAAATAATAACAAATATTTATCTCCATCTGGCTACAGAAAAACAGGCGTCGTTCAAGATGAGAACAAGACAGGATATAACTGGAATGAAGTAACTATATGTAATATGCTTAGAAATGAAGTATATATTGGAAATACAGTGCAAAACAAAAAATCTGTTATATCATATAAGGTAAAGAAAATAAGAACCGTAGAAAAAGAAAATCAAATAAGAGTAAATAATACCCATGAAACTATTATAGATAAAGATACATTTGAAAAAGTACAATGTATTCTAGAAAAAAGAGGAACAAATACAAAACTTAAATATGACTATTTATTACGAGGGTTACTTTATTGTTATCATTGCAAAAGAAAATTACAAATAGTTTTAAAGAAAAACTCTAAAAGAAATTCAAAAGCACACCCCTATATAACTTGTAGTGATGCAAAAGAAAGAGGATGCTACCCACTAAGCATGAATTATGAAAAATTAGAAAGACATATTATTGATATTGTAAAAAAGATATGCAGAATATATGCAGATAAAGAGATTTTTGCGAGGGTTTATGAAAAATATCAAAATAAAACTCTGGATATAAGAGAAGGTTATAGAAATAAACTATCACAGGTTAATAAAGCTATAAATGAAATAAATAGTAACTTAGACAAGATGTATATGGATAAATTAAGAGGTGTTTTGCAAGAAGAAGATTATATTAGAGTTTCACAAAAATTAAAATTTGAAAGAACAAAATTAAATGAACAAAAGAAAGAATTAGATCAAAAGTTAAGTCAAACAGAAGAAAAAGTAGATAATAAAAACAAAGCAAAAGAAGAAAAAGAATTAGATAAATTAATAGAAGACTTTTTGAAATTAGAAAAAATTGATAAAATTTATTTATATCGATTAATTAACAAAATAGAGATAGATAAAGATAAAAATATTTACATATATTTTAACTTTTCAAAATTAAATTCTATTAATGAAAATCTAAATGAATTTATCAAAATTGAAGAACTAATAAATGAAGTAAATCAAAAACGCAAAGCTATGTAATTTTAGTAGTTACAAGACTTTACAAAATGGTTGGTAGCTTTTTAAATCTACACCATTGATATTTGCTTTCCAACCAGAGGGAAAAGGAATATCTGGAAAAGAGTTAGAGATATTCAAAGCTCTTTGATAAGCATAAGAACTTGTAGGGAGGGCACCTGTTACTAAATTGACTCCACCAGGATTAACCATTGGCATTATATAAATAGAGCTCAAATTAAAAAGATTTCTAACAGAATATCCATAAAGAGAACCATTATTAATATAAGCATCGCAATAATCTTCAATAAATTTCATCAGCAAAACAGAAGTAATCCACTCATTAGCATGAATAGAAGCGGAATAAAAAACTTTATTAGAACCCCTTCCTAATTTAACAACATAAATATTTTTACCCATAACGCTATTGCCAACAGTTTGGATATTTAGAAAAGGAAATGTAGTATTTAGTTGTATTAAATTTCTTCTAAGTAAAGAATATGTATAATTTACATTAGTAGGAACTATATTCATTTTAATCACCTAAAATATTATATGAATATATTCAGAAAATGTTAAAACTTAAAAGAACTCCAAGTAGAATAAAAGAATAAAAATTAAAACTTAAATAAATTTCATATAATTTTAGTAATAATTAGTAAATTATAATTAATCAGTAAAAATAGTTGATATTTTAAGATAAATGTAATATAATATAAATACACGGGGATGTAATGGTTTCGACATACTACCTGAAATGTAGATAGCAAGTAGTGGATGGTTGCTTCGGCCACTTAAAAAAAGCAAAATTTAAAAATAAACGCTGATAAAGAAGAATTAGCATTAGCTGCCTAAGATGCAGCTACACTTTACTAAATAGCCCACTTATTTAGATAAGGTGTCATACTAGTGGGAAACAAAGCTACTTTTGCTTTGGAAGTAGTGGGTATTTTAGAAGCTATATTTTATTTTAACCTGTTTATCGGTGAAAATAAGATGAATATAAAAGATAAACTAAACTTGTAGAGGTCTATATGGAAAGTTTTATGGACAGGGGTCCGATTCCCCTCATCTCCACCAAAAAATTATTTTGTGAAATATTTGGGGTTATCACAACAACTTACGAACTAGAAAAAGTTTCGTAAGTTGTTTGCGTTAATAGAAAATCATTTTATTGAAAGAGATGGGCTGGATTGGTGCGGTAATTAAATATAGTTTGTCAGTATGATCTTTACTAATGCAGTAATTGTAGTACATAAAAGTAAAATTTTAATTTTAATTTAAGTTTGGCTGGTTCTTTTACAAAATATAAAGCTAAAAAATTAGTAAAATCTTGATATTTGTAAAGAAATGTAGTATAATTTTTATGTAAACATATTCAAAAGATGTATATTTGTATACATATAACTAACTATTATTTAGGAGGTTTTTCTTATGAAAAATGCATTGGAACGGAATTTTAAAGAAGGTCAGTATGTCTATGTAGTTCATTACTGGTACACAAATAATGGAATGCAGGCTTTTAAAACATGGGCAAAAATCTTTGAAATCGATGAAAGCAAACAGGTTTTTTCAGCTTTTTTGTATGATGATACATACAAGGTATACAGTTTTAAAGATTATGGTCGTTTAATTTTTGATACTTCAAATGAAGCTGAAGAAGCTGCAGAAAGGCTGCCTAAACCGCAAACGATAGTATTTCAAGTGATTGGTAAAAAGGTTTATAAAAAAATTGTTATTGGTATAGATGAACAATATACAGATGGAGTTTATGATTTAGTGGTTTGCTTGAATAAAGGAAAAGACGTATCGACGAAAGAGATTGGGCATTCTTTGTTTATTAATGAATCTGATGCAAGAAAACAGCATAAGAGATAATAAAAAATGGCATTCTTTGAAAATTTAAGGAATGCCATTTTTTCATTATAGGAAATAATATGAAAATTTAAGTTATGCAAATCAAAGTGAAAATAAACGTTTTATTTTTAAAAGAAATTATATTTTTTGAAATAATGACGTGGCCTTGAGAGGCTATAAACAATGAAAATATTAAAGAAGACTCACATTGCTCTATAATAGAAAAATTTTTGTTATATGTTAAAAAGAGTATATTTAGTTGAAAAATAAAATCAATTTAAACAATAACAATTTTCTGAGTAAAATCCAAATTACTCCAAGAATCATACTCATAACCAATAGAATAAACATTAGTAGCCCAAATATCTTTATCTAGCATAAGTTTCAAACTCTTATTAGAATTAGTATCAACAAACTTTTTAACAGAAGTAACAATATTAAGTTTAGGATTAGCCTTTGCAACTTCTGAAATCAAATATTTACCACGTTCATTAAAGCCCAAAACTCTAACATAAGGTAAAGTTTTTTTAGAAATAGAAATATCATTTTTTGTAATACCCAATAAAGAATACAATAAAATACGCTGTAATCTGGTAGAAGTATATCTTTTAGATTTAATAATATTTAAAAATTCAACAACGCTATTACAAGAATTTGCAGCATTTTTTATTGCAAATTCTAAACCTTCAGAAACATCAGCTAACTGAGCAATTTCACTAACACTCATTTTTCTCAAATTATATATTATTTCTTTCTCAAAAATTGTAATATCAGGAACAGTATGTCCAACTTTTATATTATCCATTAAAATAGAGTAACTTCTATCTGGTAACAATTTTTGTAAAATATCAAATCCTTTATTTTTAATAATATTTCTAATAGCAGTAGCACTCGCAATGTTTCCAGAAAAAGAAGAGTCATTATATTCAGATGCAAACCTAGGAATAGCTATAGGTGTGATATTACTATTAAACTTTTTTAAAGCTTTTAAATATTCAACTCCCAAAATATTATTAGGAGAAGAAATTACATTTGTAAGCTGTCTAATATCATTTAAATACATCATTAGGGCATTATCACGAGCTTTAGGGTAAGATAATCCTTTACTCAATTCATGAGATAAAATCCCCTTATATTCTTTAGGTTCATTATATAAAACTTCAGCAATCTTATCCAAAATACTAATATCTGAAGTTTCAGCACCAAATGAGATATAATCAACAACTTTTAAGGAATCTAATATTTTAATTGCACCTTCTGCAAAATTTTCAGCACTAGAAATTGAATAAAGCAAAGGTAATTCAACAACAACATCAATGCCATTATTTAAAGCAATTTTAGTCTTAGACCATTTATCAATAATAGAAGTATTACCACGTTGAGTAAAATTACCAGACATAACAGCAACAGTATAATTAGAACCAGTGGCTTTTTTAGATTCTTCTAAATGATATAAATGACCATTATGGAATGGATTATATTCTGCAATAACACCTAAAACTTTTCCCATTATTAGATATCCTCCTTTTTTCAATTTTGTCATTTTGGGGACGCGTCCCAAAATGACAAAATTGTAATTATTAATTAAAGATGTAAAGAAATACAATAAATAATATAAATTTTTATACATTAATATTTACTTTTCAAACAAATAAATGATATAATCCAATTATAGAATATTTTTACAATTTTTACAATATAGAATTATTTAAATTTGTAGCAAAAGTCTAAAGTATAAGCTTTATAGTGATAAAAGTACATTAAAATCTATATTTTATAAAAATAAAAGGTGAGGTTAAAAAATGGAAAAGGTAATAATATATACAGATGGAGCGTGTTCTGGAAATCCTGGACCTGGTGGATGGGGAGCAATATTAATGTATAAAGGAAATAGAAAAGAAATTTCAGGAGGAAAAAAAGATACAACCAATAATATTATGGAAATTACAGCTGTAATAGAAGGTTTGAAACTATTAAAATATCCATGCGAGGTAGATTTATATAGTGATAGTGCATATGTTGTTAATTGTTTTAATCAAGGATGGATATATAATTGGCAAAAAAATAATTGGAAAACTGCAAATAAGGAACCAGTAAAAAATAAGGAATTATGGGAAGAATTATATGCTTTAACAAAAATACATAAAGTGAATTTTATAAAAGTAAAAGGTCATAGTAATAATGAATATAATAATAGATGTGATGAAATGGCAAGACAGGCTATAAAAGAATTATAATTATTACATTTATATGACATGTGAAAAAAATATTGAAAAAAATTTTTTTTTAATTTATAATAAAATTGTATGACATATAAGCAAATGAAAAAATAGTTAAATAATCATGGATTTATTTTGGGACTATGAAATAACAGTTACATACAAATGAAGGAGGAAGAATATGGAAACTTTTGCAGAATATATTTTAAATGAAAAATATTTAGGTGCAAAAATGGAAATAGTATATTATTTATCAAAAAAAATAAAAATATACTTTGATAAATCAGTTATATTTAAAACTGAACTGTTAAGATTATTCTTAAAGTATTCTAAAATAGAAGTTGATAAAAATTTACTATTAACAGCATCATTATTATGTAATTGTAAAAAAATAGACAATGCACAAGATTTAGAAAAAATACATTCATATGCAAAAGAAGGAGCAGAATATTTACGAGGATTAGGATTTGGAAAACGATTTTGTAAAATTTGTGAAGAGATAAATAGATATAGTGGAAGTAATCCAAGAGAAAGAGAAAGTGATATATTAGAATTAGTAGATCAATTTGGAGGAATGCTTTTAGATAGACCAGAAAGAATTGGTTTTAAACCAGATGAAGCATTAGTATTATTAGAACATAGAAATTTAAAAGATGAATATAATAGATATTTAGAGACTTTTATAGAATTTGTAAACTTTATGGAAAAAATTGAAATGAATGACTTAGTAAATATGACAGCAATAAAAAGGTTGGTAAAGCTACATAATGAATCAGAAACATTAACACAATTTATAGAAAATGTTATTAATGAATATGAACCTAAAGTTGATAATTTATTAAAGAAATATATGGATAATATGGCAGAAGGAATTTTAGGAGAGGTATCAAATCCTAATAGACCATTATTTAGTCCAGAAACAACTAAAAAGATATTAAAAAATATGGAAGAAGTATCAAGTTAGGAAAAAGGGGATCCCCTTTTTTTCTTGTATTTTTTCAATACAAGAATATCCTTGTGTTCTCAATGATTATAGGAAAAGTTGAAAATATTTTGAATCATTAGGGATAGAAAAATATTAATGTGTTAAAAAATGAAGTTGGAGGAACAAAAAATGTATGAAATATTTGCAGATTTACATGTACACATAGGAAGAAGTGAAAGCGGAAAACCAATAAAAATAACAGCAGCAAGAAGTTTGAATTTTGCTAATATTGCAAAAGAATGTGCAGAAAGAAAAGGAATAAATGTAGTAGGAATAATAGATTGTGCATCACCATATGTAATTGAAGATATAGAAAATTTTCTAAATACAGGTGAAGCATACGAGCTAAAAGATGGTGGAATAATTTATAAAGATAAAGTGTGTATTTTATTGGGGAGTGAAGTAGAAACATCAGAAAAAGGAAGAAATGGAAAATGTGGAAGTGCACATAATGTTTGCTTTTTTCCACATTTAGAGGATATAAAAGGTTTTTCAAACGAAATGAGTAAACATATCAAAAATATAACATTAAGTACACAAAGATCAGACATATCTGGATATGATTTAATAGATATTGTTGAAAAATATAATGGTATTCTAATTCCAGCACATATATTTACACCACATAAGAGCTATTATGGAAACTGCACAGATAGATTAGAAAATATATTTAAAGAAAAATATGATAAAATATTTGCTGTTGAACTAGGATTGAGTTCAGATACATTTTTAGCAGATACAATATCAGAATTAGAAAACAAAACTTTTGTAACAAATTCAGATGCACATTCTTTACCTAAAATAGCAAGAGAATATAATAAGATGCAAGTAGAAGACATATCATTTAAAGAAATAGTAAAAGCATTAAAAAATGAAGACGGTAGAAGAATTCTAGCAAATTATGGATTAGATCCAAAACTTGGAAAGTATCATAGAACCTATTGTGACGATTGTGAAAAAACAATAGAAACAAAAGAACCAGTAGAAATTTGTCCAATATGTGGAGGAAAAAATATTACATTTGGAGTTTTTGACAGGATAGAATTAATAAAAGATAAAAAAGAAACTCAAAGTCCTGAAAATAGACCACCATATATATACCAAATTCCATTAGGGTTTATACCAGGAGTTGGAGGAAAAACTGTAGAAAAATTACTAAATAATTTTGAAACTGAAATGAACATATTACATAAATTAACACAAGATGATATAGAAGCGGTTGTTGGAGAAAAGATAGCAAAAAATATTGTAAGAGCTAGAGAAGGAAAAATGGAAGTGCACTCTGGTGGCGGAGGAAATTATGGAACAGTTTCATAGGGGACGTTCCTCTGATCCCTAAAATTCGGGATAATGGGGACGGACCTTCTTAGAATTTATCCCTTTAGACAGATGTCAAAAAACAATAAATTTTATTCTATGACACTTTTTACTATCAAAAACAAAGTATTATATATAAATTTTCTTAATTACGAATGTGAATGAAAGAATATTATAAATTCTTTAATTATCTAAGTAGGAGAATCTCAAACTTGTTTTGAGAGGTGCCTGATGGATAATTTTAGAATTTATTTATTCTGTAATGTTAGCCGAGTAATTAATAAAATTTATATATAATACTTTTTGTTTAATTTAAAGTAGAATATTTTAAATAGAAATTATTCTTTTTTTACATCTATCTAAAGGGATAAATTCTAAGAAGGTCCGTCCCCATTATCCCGAATTTTAGGGATTAGAGGAACGTCCCCAAAAAAATAGTTCTAAAAGTTTTCTTATCGAATACACATTATGTATAAAAGATAAGGAGATTTTTTATGAGTAAGAATAAACGAATAAAAATAAGAGAAGCAATTAAGCAGCATATTATTAATAATTTAAGAGAATATATAATTATATTATTAATTTTTATAATTGGAATATTTTTAGGTGTATTTTTTATAAATAACATGCAAGATGAGCAAAAAAATGAAATAAGTGAATATATAAATACATTTATTACAAACCTAAAAAATTCATCTGAAGTAAATAACTTACAATTATTAAAAACAAGTATAGCACAAAATGTAGTTTTAGGAGTTGCTATTTGGTTTTTTGGAACAACTGTTATTGGTATACCAGTCGTTTTTGGAATTGTTTTATATAGAGGATTTTGTTTAGGATATACAATATCAACATGTATAACTGTAATGGGATTATCAAAAGGTCTATTATTTGTGATAATAACATTAGTTTTACAAAATTTAATTTTTATTCCAGCGATTATAGCAATTGCGGTTAGTGGATTTAAATTGTATAAATCAATAGTGAAAGATAGAAAAGTAGACAACATAAAATTAGAAATACTTAGACATACAATATTTTCATTAATTATGATGATTTTATTGATTATAGCTTCTTTAGTCGAAAATTTTGTATCAACAGGAATTTTAGAAAGCACTATAAAATATTTTTAAAAAATTCATAAAAATCTATTTACATTTTATAAATTGTTTGATATAACATATATAGTTTATGTAAATAAATCATTTTATAGAGGTAGGGGAATTAAATGGAAAGACAATTAAAACTTTTTTTCAAATTTTTAGAAGAAGATAAGAAAGTATCACAAAACACATTACAATCATACAAAAGGGATTTAAAACAATTCAGAAGATATTTAGAGGCATGCGAAATTCATTATAATAGGGTAAAAGAAGAAGATATAAAAGACTATATAAAGGAAATGCAAGAAGATGGAAAAAAAGCATCAAGTATATCAAGATGTATAGCATCTATAAGATCTTTTTATCAATTTGTATTAAGAAATAAAAAGATAAAGGAAGATCCAACAGCACATATTCAATCACCAAAAATAGAAAAAAGAGTACCAAGTGTTTTAACATCAAAAGAAGTAGAATTATTATTAAACCAACCAAAAGATGTTGATTTAAAAGGAACTAGAGATAAAGCAATGCTTGAGTTTGCATATGCCACAGGAATGAGAGTTACAGAAATTATTTCTTTAAATATCGATGATGTAAATTTAGAAGAAGGATATGTAACTTGTAAAAATGGAAATAAACAACGTAATATACCATTAGGAAAAATGTCTTTAAAAGCTCTAAAAGAATATATAGAAGAAGCAAGAAGTATATTAATTAAAAGTGAAGATGAAAAAGCTTTATTTGTAAATATAAATGGTGGAAGATTAACAAGACAAGGTTTTTGGAAAATAATAAAATATTATAAAGAACAAGCACATATAACAAAAGACATAACACCACATGTTTTAAGACATTCATTTGCAACACATTTATTACAAAATGGTGCAGATTTAAAAGCAATTCAAATGATGTTAGGACATTCAGATATATCATCAACACAAGTTTATATGCAATTCCAAGATGAAGGGATAAAAGATATTTATAAAAAAGCTCATCCAAGGGCTTAATAGCTAGTATTATATAGAACAAAAAATATTATTAACATTTATTTAAAAATAAAATAAAAAAATAAAAATTTATATAAAATAACAAAATGGACAACTGTTTAAAAGTTGTCTTTTTTTACATGTAAAGGCAAAAATATATCGAAAAAGTAACACAAAAAGCAAAATATATGATATAATTCATGCATAAAAAATAAAAAAGTAAAGAATAAAATATAAAAATATTTCTTTTAATATAAAATTAAAAAGGAATGAGAAAAAATGAAGAAAAAAGTAATGTTTATTTCAAGTACAGGTGGACATTTAAACGAATTACTACAATTATCACCTTTATTTAAAAAATATGATTATACTATAGTAACAGAAAAAGATAAAACAAATGAAAATTTAAAAGAAAGATATCCAAACAGAGTATATTATTTACCATACGGAACAAGAGCACATTTATTATCATATATATTTAAATATATATATCTTTGTTTAAAAACAGTTTATTTATATTTTAAAATAAGACCAAAAGTAATAGTAACAACAGGAACTCATACAGCTGGTCCAATGTGTTACTTAGGGAAAATTTTTAGAAGCAAAATAGTATATATAGAAACATTTGCAAATACCAATAAAAAAACAGCAACGGGGAGATTAATTTATCCAATAGCAGATTTATTTATAGTTCAATGGGAAGAAATGCTAAAATTATATCCAAAAGCCAAATTAGGAGGTTCAATTTATTAATGATACTAGTATTATTAGGAACTCAAAATAATAGTTTTCACAGATTATTAGAGGAAATAGATAATTTAATACAAAAAGGAATAATAAAAGAAGAAGTAGTAGTACAAGCAGGGTATACTAAATACGAAACTTCTAATATGAAACAATTTGATTTAATAGATAGTGAAGAATTTGAAGAATTACAAAAAAAAGCTAGAATTATAATTACTCATGGAGGGGTAGGTTCAATTATTTCGTCAATCAAAAAAGGAAAAAAGGTAATAGCAGTACCTAGACTTCATGAATACGGAGAACATGTAAATAATCATCAAAAACAAATTGTAGAATTATTTAAAGAAAAAGGATATATTATTGGAATTTCAGATGTAAAAGATTTAGAAAAAGCATTATTGGAAGTAGAAAAATTTAAACCAGTAAAGTTTCAACAAAATAATGAAAAAATGTTAAAACTAATTGAGAATTTTATAGACTCAATTTAAATAAATATAAAATAATAGCAAAAATAGAAGGAGACGAGAGTGGAAGAAAAAGAAGCAATAAATAAAATAAAGCAAGTAGTAAATAAAATAGTTAATTCGTTTTGGTTTATATTGATTATAGGGATAATAATATTATTAAAAACTATATTTTTTTATAATAATACAATAACGGCAAATGAAGAAATAGAAAATAAATTAATAATAGGTACAGCATTTTTTATTACAGTATTAATGTGTTTAATTTCTGTTTTGCCAAATAGAGCAAGAATTATAACAGCAATAGTGGTAAATTTATTAATAAGCATTTTATTATGTTCAGATGAATTATACTATTCATATTCAAATAATGTATTATCATTAGCACAAGTAACAAACCTACAATATGGAGAAGAAATAATAAGTACAATACCATCATTGTTCAAATTAAAGGATATACTATATTTCTTAGATATTATAATATTAGTAGTTCTAATGGTATTAAAAAAGATAGAATTAATAAAAAAGGAAAGAAAAACAAAACTTCAAATATTGGGCAAAATGCTTATTGGAGTTTTAGGAATAATAATATTTATATATATTGGAAATGATTATGTGCAAAAAAGTAAAGACAAATCGTATAACAAAGATTTGCAAATAAAGGATTCAACTATTTTTGGATATCATATATATGATATAGAAAGTACATTGAATATAAAAAATAATGCTAAATATAGTAATTATGATGATATGATAAAAGATTATGAAAAATTAAAAAATGATTATGATGCAAGATATAATCAAATCGAAAGCTATTATGATGGAATATTAGAAGGTAAAAATATAATAATTTTACAATTAGAATCAATTCAAGAATTTGTAGTAAATAAGAAAATAAATGGAAAAGAAATAACACCTAATTTGAATAAATTTTTAAGAGAAAATATAGAATTTTCAAATATGCATATGCAAAGTTATTCATCAACAGCGGATTCTGAACATTCAACAATAACATCAATATATCCAATGGAAAATGGGATGTCATTTAGTAAATATTTTGCAAATAAATATGATGATTTGTTTAAAATGTTTAATAATGCAGGATACAATACTTCATATATGCATGGAAACTATCCATATTTCTGGAATAGAGGAAATGTTTATGGAAGATTAAATTTAAATGAACTAAATCTAAAAGAACAATTTGACGATGTATCAGAAGAAATAAGTGGATATCTATCAGATGAGTTATTATATAGACAAGCTGTACAAAAATTAAAAACATATGAAAATCCATTTATAAGTTATATTGTAGCAGCATCATCACATACACCATTCAATTTAGAAGGATTACAAGACAGAAGTAAAATAGCAATAAATATAGGAGAATTTAAAGATACATTTTTTGGTAATTATTTAGAAGCGGCCAATTATGCAGATTATGCTTTTGGAGTATTTGTAGATGAATTGAAAAGAGAAGGGTTATATGATGATACAGCAATTTTAGTATTTGGGGACCATAATGGTGTTAACATGTATGACGACAAATTAATAGAATTTTTGAAAAAGACTAATCCAAATTTAACAGATGTAGATTTAAAATTGAATTATACAAGAGTATTATGTGGCTTTAAAATACCAGGATTAAAAAATCTAAAAATAGAAAAACCAGTAAATAAATTAGACATAAAACCAACGCTTACATATTTAGCTGGTATAGAAGATGGATTTTCGCTAGGAACAAATATGTTTGGAAGAAAAGATTTTGTATGTTTAAATAATGAAAGAATAATTAGTAGTAGATATTATTATGATGAAAAATGGTATGATATTTACACAGGAGAAGAAGTAAATATGGAAAACATTGATGAAGATACAAAAGAAATGTTAGATAGATATTATTATGATATGAAGCTGGAACTAGACATATCAAATTCTATTAGTATAAATAATTTATTAAAAGATGAAGTATAAATTTATAGAAATATAGACTATATTCGAATGGAGGTTTTTGCATTGGGAGAAGATAGAATAATTAGTCCAGAATTAGAGAATAAAGGAGAAGAAAGACTAGAAAATTCATTAAGACCCAAAACTTTAGATGAGTATATAGGACAAGAAAAAGTAAAAGAAAATATGAAAATATATATAGAAGCAGCAAAAAAAAGAGGAGAGCCACTAGATCACTGTCTATTTTATGGACCACCAGGTTTAGGAAAAACAACATTATCTAATATTATATCAAACGAAATGAACTCAAACATAAAAATAACATCAGGACCAGCTATCGAAAAACCAGGAGACTTAGCAGCTATATTAACAAACTTATCAGAATTTGATGTATTATTTATAGACGAAATACATAGATTAAGCAAAAGTGTAGAAGAAATATTATATCCAGC
>CALXXK010000023.1 GCA_944392675.1 uncultured Clostridia bacterium | reverse complement strand
GATTAGGAGGTATATATTATGAAATATGAAATTGTAGAATTAGAAGAAAAGGTTGTTGCAGGAATCAAAATAAGAACTTGTGATTTTGAAGAATACCAAAACAATTCAAAAGATATGCAAAAACAAGAAATTCATATTTATATTGCAATAGAGGATTAGAAAGGAGAAAATATAATGGCTTTTTTGAATATATAGTTCCTCCATTAGAGGGATTTTGGTGGCAAGATGGTATGAAAGGAACTCTTGATTATAATAATAAAAGTACAATGCACTTTATATCTGTCATTAGATTACCAGACTTTGTAACAAAAGAAGATTTTAATTGGGCTATTGAAGAAGCTACTAAAAAGAAAAAACAAGATTTTTCAAGAGTTGAATTTTTTACTTATGATGAAGGTCTTTGTGTTCAATGTATGCACGAGAGTGGCAATAGCAAGAGCCTTAGCCTCTGAAGCACCAGTTTTGTTAGCAGATGAACCAACAGGAAATTTAGATGAAGATACAGCTAATAGTATTATGGAAATACTTAAAGACTGTTCTCATAAGATGAATAAATGTGTGGTTATAGTAACTCATTCAAAAGAGTTAGCAAAACAGACAGATGTTATTTTTAGATTATGGAGAGGAGAGTTAGAAGTAGAAAATAGAAAATAATTATTTAGAGAACTACGATGTGGTTCTCTTTTTAATAATTTTACAAAAAAGTATTGACATATATTTATAAGTGTTATAATATAAATATAACAGATATAACAAATAAAACAGTAAAGGAGGAAAATATAAAATGAATATAATATTAAGTAATAGTAGTGGAATACCAATTTTTGAACAAATAGAAAAAGCTATTAAAGAAGCTATATTTTCCAATGAATTGAAAGAAGAAGAAATGTTACCATCTGTAAGAAACTTGGCAAATGAATTAAAAATTAGTTTTTTAACAGTAAAAAGAGCTTATGATGAGTTAGAACAGGCAGGTTTCATAAAAACAGTTCAAGGAAAAGGAAGTTTTGTTGCTCCAAAAAATTTAGAATTAATCAAAGAGGAAAAATTAAAAGAAATTCAAGACCATATAGAAAAGATTTATAAAATTTCAAAGATAGCAGATATATCTGAAGATGAAGTGAAAGAACTATTTAAAATGATTTTTGAGGAGGAAATTTAGTATGGAAAATAATATTGAATTAAAAAATGTTTTAAAAAAATATAATGATTTTGAATTAAAAAATATTAGCTTCAATGTACCACAGGGTTGTATTGTAGGATTAATTGGAGAAAACGGAGCAGGAAAAACAACAACAATTAAATCTATATTAAATATTACTAAATCAGAAGGAACAGTAAAGATATTTGGAAAAGATAGCAAAAAGAATGAAAAAGAGATTAAAGAAGAAACTGGTGTTGTGCTAGACGATAGTTTTTTATCAGAGTATCTAACAGCAAAACAGGTTAATTCCATTATGAAAGATTTTTATAAAAATTGGAATGAAAATAAGTATATAAATCTTTTAAAACAATTCAATTTACCAACAGATAAATTGATAAAGGATTTTTCAAGTGGTATGAAAATGAAATTAAAAATAGCGACAGCAATATCACATAATCCTAAACTGTTAATATTAGATGAGCCAACAAGTGGTCTTGATCCAGTTGTAAGAAATGAAATACTAGATATTTTTAGAAAATATATAGAAGAAGATGAAACAAGGTCAATATTATTATCAACACATATTACAACAGACTTGGAACATATATCAGATTATATAGTTTTTATTGAAAAAGGAAAAATTATTTTTGATTTGCCAACAGATGAATTACTTGAAAACTATGGAATAATAAAATGTAGTAAAGATGATTTTACTAAATTAGACGAAAATGATTATATTACTTACAAAAAAGGAAAATATCAATATGAAGTATTAACAAAGGATAAAAGTGTAATCAAAAATAAGTATAATCTTATGACCATAGATAAGCCATCTATTGAAGATATAATGTTATTTTATATTAAGGGGGAAAAATAGTTATGATGAAAGCATTATTAAAAAAAGATTTATATAATTTAGCTACATATAAGGCTTCATTAATTATAATAATTTTATTTTGTGGTATTGCAATAATAGGAACGGATGCTATTAATATTGCACCTGCTATAATCTGTGGAATAGTAGGTATGATTTCACTTTCTACATTTAGTTATGATGAAATGTCAAAGTCTAATAGATATATTTTAACATTACCAACTAATAAAAAAGAATTAGTAAGAGAAAAGTATATTTTAGTAATAGGAGCAACTGTATTAGGTGGAATATTAGGTATGATACTAACTATAATAGTTGTAAATATTATGAATTATCTAAGAACTGAAAATATTATAAACTTAGATTATCAGAGTTTAATTATAGTAACAATAGGAGGAATTTTTGCAATATCTTTCTTGCAATCAGTTCAAATTCCAAGTATTTATAAATGGGGAGCAGAAAAGGGAAGAATCCAAATGTTTATTTTAGTTCTTATTATAGTTGCCATACTTGGAGGAATGTACTTTTTAATAAATAAAGCAAATATCAATATTGATATGGAAATGATAAATAATTTTATAACTAAATTTGGAATAATGTTATTAATTATAAGTACAATAGTTATGTATTTTATATCTTATAAAATTGCATATAAAATATATAAAAATAAAGAAGAATAGTACACTGAATTATATAAATAAATAATTACCTATTATAGATTTGATATAATTCTTAATTACATTTTTCAAAGATAATATATAAAAATCTTTTAAATTATATCAATTATACAATAGCGGAAAACTACCAGATAATATGAAATCAAGATGTTGTAATTTTAAATAGAAACAAGCAATTAATAACTTGTTTCTATTTCTTTTTGTAATTCATATAAAAATTTTTCAGCAGGTTTAGAAAACACTTGATATTTTTTCCAAATAACATTTATTTCTAAATCTAATTTAGGATATAATGGCTTAAAACGAAAATCAGAGTATTCAGAAGTATTCAATAATTTATCTAAAGTTAAAGCATATCCAAGACCATTTTTAACTAAAATAGACGCATTATATACTAAATTATAAGTAGCTACAATATTTAATTTATTTAAATCCGTTTTAATCCATTTAGTAAATTCAGAAGTGTTTGTAATTTGTCTTGAAATGATTAAAGGCTTATCTAATAGATGAAATGAAAATAGAAAATGAAATTAATACTTATGCAGATAATACAACTAGAAGTACAATAGTACAAGAAACCATCGAACAAAATACAGAAAATAATCAAGGAACAATAAAAAACAACAACGAAGAAGTTATAAGTGAAGGGAGGGATAACATGAATAATCAAAGTGAGAAAATAAGGATTAATTTAATTGTAAATAATAAAACATTTAGTGCGACATTAAATAATAATCAAACAGTAAGAGAATTAATATCAAACTTTCCAATGACTCTAAATATGACTGATTTACATTCAAATGAAAAATATAACTATTTAAGTAATAGTTTAACAACAAATGCTAGTACACTAAACAGAATAAATGCAGGTGATATAAAATTATTTGGCAATAGTTGTTTAGTAGTATTTTATGAGAGTTTTAGTAATTCATACAGTTATACTGATTTAGGAAGAGTAGATAATGTAAATGATTTCGTTGGTGAATTAGGAAGTGGAAATGTAACAATAAGGTTTGAACTTGCCAATTAGGAGGAAAGAAAAATGGAAGTTAATAATACAATTGAAAATAAAACATTTGATGAAGAAAGAGCTTTGTATAATTTAAAGGATACAGAGGTGAAAACATGACTGGTATTAAAAATTAAACTGATATTAGACTCATTTTTTGAGAATAATATAAATTTAAAGAAAGAAGGTATTTTTATGGAAGAAAAATTAAATTTAGTTCAAGAATGGGATAAAACATTCCCTAAAAGTGAAAAAGTAAATCATAGAAAGGTAACATTTCATAATCGTTATGGAATAACGTTAGTTGCAGATTTATATGAGCCAAAGAATGTAGAAGGAAAACTTCCAGCAATTGCAGTATGTGGACCATTTGGAGCAGTAAAAGAGCAAGCATCGGGATTGTATGCACAAACAATGGCAGAAAGAGGATTTCTAACCATTACATTTGATCCATCTTATACAGGTGAAAGCGGAGGAATACCTCGTTATGTTGCGTCTCCTGATATCAATACAGAAGATTTCCAAGCAGCAGTAGATTTCTTATCAGTACAAGATAATGTTGATAGTGAAAAAATAGGAATAATTGGAATTTGTGGATGGGGAGGAATGGCATTAAATACAGCAGCAATAGATACAAGAATAAAAGCAACTGTTTCATCTACAATGTACGATATGAGTAGAATTGCAGCTAAAGGATATTTTGATTCAGCAGATAGTGAAGAAGAAAGACATAAATCACGTGTAACATTTAATACACAAAGAACAGAAGATTATAAAAATGGAACTTATAAAAGAGCAGGAGGAGTAGTTGATCCACTTCCAGAAGATGCACCATTTTTTGTAGAAGATTATTATGATTATTATAAAACTAAAAGGGGATATCACAAAAGGTCATTAAATTCGAATGATGGTTGGAATACAACAGGAACAATGTCATTTTTGAATCAACCTATTTTACAATATACTAATGAAATTCGAAGTGCCGTTTTAGTAATACATGGAGAAAAAGCACATTCGTGTTATATGAGCAAAGATGCGTATATATGACTGAAAATAGTAAATATGCAGATAACAAAGAATTGATGATAATTCCAAATGCAGTTCATACCGATTTGTACGACAAAGTAGATATTATTCCTTTTGATAAAATAGAAGAATTCTTTAAAAAGAATTTAAAATGATAGGAGTATATTATTGTACTTGAAAAAATGCTAATTGTGTAGTACAAGCAATTAGCAAAAAAATAAATATCCACTTTTATTTTCAAGAAAACTATTCTAAGCAAAAATATGGAATAGTTTTCTTTTTTATGTTAGAACAATCTATCCTATTTCTTTTCGCCACACTCAGAACAATACTGATAATCTACATAAGATTGATTTTCATAATGTCCGTGGTCTTCTTGATGTGAACCAACCTTAATCTTTTCAGTTTTTGTTCTATTTACATATTGTGCATAGCAAATGCCATTAACGATACCTTGTGGGTTTTGAACTAATGCATTGCGCATAATATCTTTAAGGTCATCATTTGTAAATCCGTTCTCAAACCAATATGTTGGTCCATTGCTCAAAAGTGAGCCGTCTGCTTGCACGGTATAAAACTGTGCACCATAAATCGTTTTTGTTTCATAATCATCAATTGTTACCATATTAGAAATCCAAACTTGTTTTGTAGCTGTATGGTCTACCCATGTATGAGTATGTGATGGCTCTGAAGTATTACTATTGCTAGAGTTTCCACCAGCATTTGCATTACTTGAATTATTACTGTTATTTCCTGATGTAGAGTCTGTAGGTTTTGAATTTTCGTTTGCCTGTTCCTGATTGTCTTTAGCAATAGTATCTTCTGTTTCAGAAGTAATAATATCAGAATTTTCTATTTCTGCTTCTGCTTTTGGGATTTCTTCATCTTCGACTTCCTGTACTTGGTTTTGCTGTTCGGCTGATTCTTGTTCATCCGTTGGTCGTGTGGCAAAATAAATGCTAATACTTGCAATTAATAGAATAATAGCAATGACAATCACAATAGAAATCAAAATTTTCTTGTTTTGGCTTATGAACTCCTTAAACTTTTCCATATTCTCTTTTTTCCTTTCACATAAAAAATTCATATTTATTATACCATTTATAAGTAAAAAAATAAATAACTATTTAGTATATTGTATCATCAATTTTTCTCTGATTTAATAGCAAAATCTTCGTATTTCCATCCATATTTTATTATTTTTTATATATTTTTTCTTATAGAAATGTTATAATCTAAGTAAAAAATAGTAATTTGTCGCTAGGGTTGAATTTATAAAATTTATAAAATAATAAAAAATATAAGTTTTGAAGTGAGTATATTATATATTAGTTTTAATATGCTCATTTTATTATGTAGACAAAATATTGTATAATATAGGTAGAGTTCTATAAATTGCAATTATTAGAATATTAAAAATGTAAGGAGGTAATTGTCATGAGAGAATTATTTGTAGAAGAAGTAATTAGTACAACAGAAAATTTTTTAGACAATAACCAAAAAGTAAAATTAAAAGAGATACTTACAGAAATATGTTTAAATTATCACATTGAAATATTAGAACAAAATCAAAAACAAGAAATGCAAAAGAACAATGAAGAAATATTAAATAAGTTTATATCTTCTAAAGAAATTGAGGGATGTTCTGTTAGAACATTAAAATATTAGAAAGATAATATAAATAAAATGTTAAATACTGTGAATCTTTCAATAAATGAAGTTACTACTGAAATATTAAGAAATTATTTGACAAATTATAAAAATAATTCAAATGTAGGAATGATAGCAATAGATAATATTAGAAGAACATTATCAATTTTCTTTGCTTAGTTAGAAAATGAGGATTATATTATAAAAAGTCCTATCACAAGAATCCACAAAGTAAAAACGACAAGAAGAGTTAAGGAAACATTAACAGATGAAAACTTAGATAAGCTAAGAGATACTTGTACAAATATAAGAGATTTAGCAATATTATAACTATTGATTTCAACTGGTATGAGAGTTGGAGAACTTACTAGATTAAATATATCATATATGAATTTTCAAGAAAGAAGTTGTATTGTTCTAGGAAAAGGCGATAGTGAAAGAGAAGTTTATTTTAGTGCAAAAAATATATATAGAAATATTAAAAAACAAGAACAGATAATAATGAAGCATTATTTGTATCTTTAATAAAACCTTATAATCGATTAGGCATATCAGGAATTGAGATTGTTATTAGAAATTTAGGAAAATAAGCTAATATAAATAAAGTACATCCATATAAATTTAGAAGAACAATGGCAACGATGGCAATTGATAAAGGGATGCTTATATAACAAGTACAAAAGTTATTAGGACATATAAAAATAGATTCAACAATGGAATATGAAATGGTTAATCAAAACAATGTAAAAAATTTACACAGAAAATTCATCTGTTGAAAGGTTATATGACATTTAAATTTATGACATATATTGCAAAAAAAATGTTGATTTTTATGGAAAAATATGTTAAAGTATTATTTGTAAATTAATGTATAGGAGGTTGGTTAATGAAGGATTCTTTAAAGAAAAAATTATCTGATTTAGATTTGGTTATTTTTGATCTCGATGGTACTTTAATTGATTCAAATGGTGCACATAATTATCTGGATATTGAATTGGTACGTTCACTTGGAGGTAATAAAAGTTCAGAAGAAATCTTACAAGAGAGAGATGAGTTTATTAAGAATAATAATACAGGTGATATATACTTAAATTATTGTGATTATTTAAAAACAAAATATAATTCTGTTTTATCAGGAAAAGAAATTTTACAATTCCGAAGGAATTTATCAAAAAAAATTTCAAAAGATATTAAATATAAACCAGATGCAGACAAAATTATAAAATATTTAAAAAATCAAAATATAAAATTAGCTTTAGCTACAGTTTCAAGAAAAGAAACAATAGATATTTATATTAATGAAAATGAAAATATCAAAAATAACTGTAATATTAAAGATTATTTTGACTTAATAGTAACTAAAGACGATGTAAAATTAAAAAAACCAAATCCAGAAGTTTATAATAAAATAATTAAAAATTTTCAAATTAATGATTTATCAAGATGTGTTGTTGTAGAGGATTCATTAACAGGCGTTCTTGCAGCAAAAAATGCTAATCTCGATGTTATAGTTATTTATGATGAATATTCTGATAAAGATAGAGAAAAAATAAATGAACTTGCAGATTATAAAGTTTCAAATTATAAAGAATTAATAAATTTGTTTGAAGAAAGTAAAAAGAGAGGAGAAAACTAAAATGAATTCACCATGTGTATTTAGAAAAAGAGTGACTAGTAATTATTTGGCATTTATTGAGATAACAAATTCATGTAATATGAGATGTAAACATTGTATGAATTGGTCTGTTGAAAATTCAAATGAGGGATTTGGAAAAGAAAATATACTAAAATTAATAAAAGACCTTTATGATAATAATACAGAGGAAATATATATATCAGGAGGAGAACCTTTATTATATCCATATATTGATGATGCAATTTTATATGCAAATTCATTAGGAATTAAAGTAACTCTTGCAACTAATGCTCTTGAAGTTTCTAAACATTTAGAAACAATAAAAAAAGGAGTTCAATTGGTATCAATAAGCTTAGATGGTATAGGAGAAACACATGATAGTTTTAGAGGTGTTCCAGGAGCATTCGATAATTGTGTGAAAGTATTTAAATTATTGAAAGAAAATAATGTAAAAACAAGAATAAGTGCTATGATTTGGAAAGAAAATGTTGAGCAATTAGAAGAAATGATTTCTCTTGCAAAATCTTGTGGAGTTTCTAAGGTTAACTTAGCGTTTTTAATCCCAGAAGGAAGAGCTAAAACAGACGATACTATTAAATTACCTATTGAAAGATATAAGGAAATGGTCGATAAAATAGCTGAATTAAGAGAAAAATATAAATCAGAAGATTTTGATATAGAAATTAGAAGAAATAATTTATTAGATGAGAACAGCTTAGATTGTCCTGGTGGAAGAAATTTAATACATATAAATGTAAATGGAAAAGTATCACCTTGTTCTTGGATTGCTAAATTAGATAAAGATGATGAATTTTCTGCATATTGGCCAGAATATAGTATCAAAGAATGTATAGACAAATTTAATACATTTAATAAAGTAGTTGATCTAAGAAAAGATAAATATGGATATTGTGGATGTATTGCTTTATCTAAAATTTATAATGGAAAATTTACTGATGCGGATCCATTAAATAGTTTTTTGGAGATGTAGATGAATATGAGTAAATATGTAATAGTAACAGGTGTATCATCTGGAATAGGTGAATGTATAGCTGATTGTTTTATAGAAGAAGGAATACACGTTTTTGGAATTGATGAAAATATACCTAAAAATAGTAAAATAGAATTTTTAAATTGTGATATTAGAGATGAAGAAAAAATAATTAATATAATTAATAGCATCAAAGAAAAAACAGATAGTATTGATTGTTTAATAAATTGTGCTGGAATATTTTGCGATAAACGGAAGAGATTTAATTGAAAATCTTTCAAAAGAAGAATGGCAAAATGTTATTGATGTTAATTTAACAGGTACATTTTTGATAACAAAGTATACTATACCATTATTAAAAAAATCCAGTAATGGAAATATAATAAATTTTAGTTCAGAACAAGTAGTTTTACCACAAATTAAAGGTGCACCATATGCAATAACTAAAGCTGGAATTGAAATGTTTTCTAAAATACTTGCATTAGAGCTAATGGAAAATAAAATTAGAGTTAATACTATAGCATTAGCATCTGTAAAAACTAATTTCTTGAAAAGATATAAAAAAGATGACAATATAATAAACGAAATGATGGAAAAAACTGATAAAAAAATGCCTTTTGGAATTATAAAACCAAAGGATGTATATGAATTAGTTAAGTATTTAATAAAAGAGGATAGTAAAATAACAGGTCAAACCATTCTTATGGATAGTGGAGTTATACTGGCTGTTAATAGGAAAAAATAGGAGGATTTTATGAAGAAAATAGAATTTGATATAAATAAAAATAACAAGCTACTTTTTCTTCCTGAATATAATAGATTTGCTTTAAATAAGATTGATTCTAAAATAGAACAGGATCTTTATGATAATTCACTAGTAAAATTAAGATTAGAAATTTCACATATGTGTAATGGAAGATGTAAATATTGTTTAGTGTTTGGAAATAATGTGGAAAACTTTGAAACATTAGATATAAAAGAATTTTGGGAAGAATTTAGTGACAAAGATTGGTTTAAAAATTTAAAAAGCATATTTATTATTGGAGGAGAGCCATTACTTTTTTTCGAAGAAATTAGTTTTATTTTAGATAATTTTAATGGAAGAGTTAGTTTTTCAACAAACGGAACTTTATTAACAGAAGAGATGGTTAAAAAGTTTTCAAAATCAAATGTTTCTGTATATATTTCATTAGATGGTCCAACTTTTGAAGATAATATTAATAGAGTTTATACAGATGGAAAATATATGTATCCAGATATTATGAAAGGAATAAATTTGCTACAACAATATAATGTTAAATTTGGAATATTTATGGTGGCAAATAAAGAAACAATACATAAAGCTAAAGATATGATTTTAGAATTAGATGAAAAGTATTCTCCATCTAGGATTGGATATAGTCTTCCTCATTGGACATCAGATTATCAAAATGAAGATTTAGCAGAAGAGTTTAGAGATGTTTTAATTGAACTTTACAAGAATAGAAAAAAGATAAAAGCTGATATTCCACAAATAAGTTGGAGATTAAATCCATTAAGAGAAGGAAAAGTTAAAAGATTTTCATGTGGATTACATACTACTCAAACAACTATTTTACCAGACAAATCTTTTGTTAGATGCTCAAAAATTGATAATATAAATGATAATTTGAAAGAAATAGTCACAAATGAATTATTAGATAAAAATTCACCAATAGAACTAGCCAAAAATGAAACTTCTTGTTGCTCTAGATGTATTGCATTAGCTTGCTGTGGAGGAGGGTGCCCATTTGATGGAATGAAAAGATTTAACTGTTTAACAGATAAAAGAGAATGTGTAATTACTCCAGCACTTATTGAATTTGCAATTAATGATATTGTAGAAGCTTTCAGAAACGGAAAAATACAGTTAGAAGATGGTTTGATTGATCCAAAAATTATAGATGAAATATTATGGAGCTAATATTTATGAAGATAGATGATATAAAAAAAATTATGTTAGGACATTTGGCGGATGATGTTGAACTAATTATAATAACTCCACTGAAATCAACATATAGAAGATTAAAAGAAAGATTAGATGTTAAAGAAAAATATGAAAATGCATTCTTTGAAAATTGTATTTTTGATATAAAAGAATCCAGAAAAGGAATTGTTATTTTGTCTCCACAAGGTATTGCTTCAAAAGATATTGTTGAATTATTTAAAAATACTAAGATTATATTTTTTGGATTAGCAGGAAGTTTAAATTCTGAATTACCAATTGGTAGTTTTGTAGAGGTAGATACTGCGATATATCAAAATAATAGTTTTGAATTAACTACAACTAAAGATTTAAAAACAGTAAAATGTGGATATTCTCCATGTTTGTTAGGAGATATTGCTGAAGAATATTGTAAAAATGCAAGAAAGCAAAATTGCAATGTTGTTGATATGGAAGTTGCGGTTTGCACTAAGACTGCAATAGAAAATAATAATCAATTCTTAGCTTTATTACTGATTTCTGATATTCCAGGAATAATTAGTTTTTGGGAAGTACCAGAAGATATGCAAATAAAACTTACAGAAGAAAGAATAAATGCAATAGATAAAATAATTAATTATATTAATGTTTTGATATGAAAGGAATGAAGTAAAAATGGATGAAGAAATACTTATTAAATATATTGAAACAACCAGTAAATGTAATTATTCTTGTCCAATATGTGTTCAAAGAACAAGAAATTGCCATATGGATATGAATGATTTTTATTCAATTATTGACAATAATTTGGATTTATTCTACAAAAAAGCTATATGGATGGATTTTAATGGAGAACCTTTAGTAGATCCATATTTTTTTGATAGAATAAAATATATGCATAGTAAAGGGATTAATACAAGAATTTCTACAAATGGAGCATTACTTAATGAAGAAAATAGAATGAAAATGGCAAATTCAGGTATAAGTTATGTTGTAGTATCAATAGGAACTTTAAATCCAGAATTATACAAGCAAATAAGAGGGGTAGATAATTTATCAAATGTTTTAAACAATTTGATAGAATTAAAAAAATGTATTGATAAAGTTGGAGTTAAGACAGAGCTTCAAGCAGTTATGATTGACACAGGAGAAAGTTTAAATAGAGATGAATTTATAGAATATTTTCATAAATTAGGAATCAATGTAGCATTTCATAATTTTACTAATAGATCTAAAAGTATAGAAATGGATATAAACCCAAAAGATAGAGATTTTTCTAAATATACAAGAGGAGAATGTAAAGGATTAAAGAATAATATAATAATACTTAGTAATTGTGAAGTGGTTAATTGTTGTTGTGACCTTTTAGCACAAAATTCATTAGGAAATTTAAGAGATTATGATTATTCTGTAAAAAAATTAGTAGAAAATGGTAAATTAGATAAAATTATTTCTAATCTAAAAAATCATATATATAATGGTGCCTGTAAAAATTGTTCCGACTGGATATATTATCAAGAAGGTGCAGATGAAGAATATGTAACAGTTTATCCTGTAAAAAAGGATGTGTAATAAATGGATAATAATATAAGATTTATTGTTTTAGGAGATTTAATTGCTGATTTATACTATTATGGTAGTAAATTAATTGGAATAGATGGGGGAAGTTCAAGATTTAATGTTATAGCTAATCTAGCAAATATGAATTGTAATACAGTAGCTATAGGTGGTTGTGGTAGTGATAAATTTGGAAAAACAGTATTAAAAAGATATTCAAAATTGGGAGTGGATGTCTCTAGAGTAAAATTTAGAGATAGACCTATTAGAGCATACAATTTAAGTATTGATCAGGCAATGTTACCAAAACTTAGTTATGAATGTAGTAAAATATCTCCAGTTACTTATCAAAATACATGGTATGAAGATAGTTTAGAAGAACTTGAATATTATAAAAGTCAAGTAAATCCAAATGATGTCATAGTTTTAGATAAATTAGATACTTTTTCACTTGATATTATTGATAATGTTGAATGCCATAAAGTTCTTGATATTGGACATTCAAATAGATTAGAAAAATTAAATGATGAACAGATTACAGCATTAAGGAAAAAAATTTCAATATTACAATTAAATGAGAGAGTAATACCATATTTGATGCAAAGATTTAAATATAGTGATATAAAAGATATATACAGTTTGTTTCAACCAAAACTTATGATTATAACGAGAGGAAGAGAAGGGGCTGATATTTTTTTTGAAAATAAAATAATACAAAAAAATCTTATAAATAGTACTAGAGAGATAGATCCAACAGGAGCAGGTGATGCTTTTTTCTCTGTTTTTATAAAAGAATATTTTAATAACTCAAGTGAAATTAATGAAGAATTTATACATAGAACATTTTCTCAAGCATCAAGTTTAACTGCAAATGTAGTAAGACATGTAGGGGCAAGAGGACATATTTATGAGAGAACATTGGATAAATTATCTTTAGAAAATGACGAATATGAAAGAGAACAAATATAAATTGTAAATTATATATATTTTAATAGAAAGTGTGTGGATGTTATGAAAATTTATTTGACTAGGCATGGAGAAACTGATTGGAATATAAAGCATAGTAATCAACAAATAAATGATACTGCTAATAATCTTCCTGTTACAGATGATGATTTTATAGATATTAATAGTACTGGAATAAAACAAGCTAATAAATTGGCTAAGAAATTAAAAAGTGTTAGTATAGATTTAATTATATGTTCACCATTGCCTAGAGCAAAACAAACAGCTGAAATTATAGTAAATGGTAGAGATATACCAATAATTTTTGATAAAAGTATTTCTGTAAGAGAATTTGGTGAGCATAAAGGTAAAGTGGCAGATGTAGATTTTGATTTTACTCACGGATTTTGGAGTTATAAGGCTAATATAAAATATAAACAAGCAGAAAATATTAGAGATTTTTTTAAAAGAGTATATTCATTTTTAGACAAAATAAAAGAAGAATATAGAGATAAGAATGTTTTAATAGTAACTCATGGAAGTATTGGTATACCAATATATTGTTATTTTAATGGGATTCCAGAGGATGATAATTTATTAAAATATGTTCTTAAAAATTGTGATATTGCTATTTATGAATTATAATTTTAATATAGCGAAAAGAATATTTTTTATTTATCGAAATGTTATAGTGTTATAAACAATTATAGAAAAATTCAATTAAATCTCAGCGACAAATTACAATAAGCAGAGTAGGTAATAAGAAAGTAAATATGATTTGAATTTTTATAAATTATATGTTTCAGGATATGAAGAAATGGCAAACCTATATGATGGATTTATTTGTGATATTGAAGAAAGTGAAGATTATATAAAAATGAAATTTAAAATTGACTATTCAATTATAGATAATGGAGGAATAATTAAATGAACTTTAAAGAGTATGGAAATAAGAATAAAGATACAATAATGTTATTACATGGTGGT
>CALXXK010000022.1 GCA_944392675.1 uncultured Clostridia bacterium | reverse complement strand
GGAGAAACAACACTGCAAATTTTAGAAGATAATATTGAACCAGATAATTTGTATTTACTAGATGAGCCAGAGGTTTCATTATCTCCACAAAATCAAGTAAAACTTGCAGAAGAAATAAATAAAATGGCAAGATATTTAGGTGTTCAATTTATAATTGCAACCCATTCGCCATTTATGTTAGGAATTTTAAATGCTAAAATATATAATTTGGATACGAAAGATTATAAAGTTCAAAAATGGAGCGAACTTGAAAATGTAAGATATTTTTATGATTTTTTTAAGAATAGAAAGAATGAATTTGAAAAATAGAATAGAAGGAGAGATAAAGTGAGTAAAATGCTAAAAGTAAATAAAACTGTGACTTTGAAATTTGAAGATAGAAAAATTAATTTGCCAAACGAACTTAAAGAAAATATAGAAAAATTTTGGGAAGAGGCTATAAAGAGAAATCCAAATTTATATAATGGAGAAGATTATGCAGTAGAAAAAGTAACTGAAACAGAAGAAAATATTGAGATGTTAGTTGTTAAATCTAATTATGCTCATTATTTGTATGATGAAAGAATTGGCATCGAAGAAGAAAAATATAGATGTTGTTCACCTTGGGGAGGAATTTTATTAATAACAAAAGATGACTATTTCGTTATTGGAGAAATGGATACTACAACTTCGATACCACATTGTTTACAGATATCAGGAGGACGGGATAGATATTGCTGATATTGAAAATGGAATAATAAATATTAATTCAAATATAAAGAGAGAACTAAAAGAAGAATTAAACTTAAATTTAGATGATATAGATTATAAAATAGAATTTATAGAATATCCAAACGAAACAAGAAATGCATATGGTTTTATAGCAATTGGAAAAATAAATCAAACTAAAGCTGAATTAAAGAGATATTTTGAAGAATATAAAGAATATTTACTTAAGAATGATTTAGAGGTAGAGTTTAATAGATTAATTTTTTTAAAAAAAGAAAATGCATTGCAAGAATTAGATGATTTACCTAATTATAAAAGACCATATTTAAGAGACTTAATAAAAGAAGTTATTAAAGGATAATAAAGGAGCAAATACTATATGACTAAAGAATATGTAGAAAATATGAAAATTAATAATCATCAAGAATATATTTATGGTGAATATAAAGAAGGTAGATATGTTTGGATTCTAGAAAATATTCAAGTGTTAGATAATCCAATAAAAGCCAAAGGGCATTTGAGTATTTGGAATTATGAAGATAAGTGTAAAATTTATGATAGCGAAAATGTGAATAATGGAGGAATAGAATGAGAGAACTTGCGGTAGCAATTCAAAATGAAAACGAAAAAGTAAGTATTATAGAAACAATAAATTCTATAAAAAATACAGGATTCAAAAATGTATTTGTTCAATGGTATGATGAAAATTGGGAACACAGCCAAGAAGAACAGATAAAACTATGTAAAGAACTAGGATTTAATTATATTTGCACACATTATAAGAAGTTATTATTTACAGAGTTTAGAAATAAAAAATTAACTGATAAAAAACTTAAAGAAAAAGGAGTAATAAGAGTAAACAATTGGTTAGATGTAAAGAAAGAATTATTATATATTTAAGATAGGAGAAAAGAATGGATAAGCCAATAAGAAAAGCAGTTAGATGTTTTTTAATAAAAAGTAATAAAGTAGTAGTAACGAAATATAAAGAAGGAAATAAAAAAGCAGGGTATTATGAAATACCAGGTGGGAAAATTGAAGAAGGAGAAACTCCAGAACAGACAACTATAAGAGAAATGAAAGAGGAAACAGGACTTAAAATTAAAAACTTAAAATATAAAGGACAAATCATAATTGAATACCCAAATAGAATATTTGATTTTGATGTATTTATATGTAATGAATGTGAAGGAAAACACAAGATTTTGAAGAAAATACATCAGAGTGGATAGAAATTAATGAATTATTGAAAAAGAAAACATATTAAGTGTAGATTATAAATTGGAATAGAGGTAAGCATATGAAAAATTATTTTATAATACATGGCTCATTTAGTAGTTCGTATTCAAATTAGATAGGATGGTTACATGATTTTATAGAAGATGATGGGAAACAAGTATATGTACCAGACTTTCCTATTGGTGTAGGATATCAAAATTATGAAATTTGGAGCAAATTGCTTAAATATTACTTGAGTTTAGGATTTATCAATGAAAATACTACAATTATAGGACATAGTATTGCACCAGTATTTATATCAAATAACGATTCATATGTAAATTATGAATCTGAAAAAGAATTAGCAAATAAAATTGCAACGGAACAAGTTTTTATTCCTAATGCAGGACATATCAATAGTGAAAGTGGATATGATACTTTTGAAGAAATTGTTAGTTATTTGTAATTCAATAAAATATAACAGTGTTCAATTCGATACGGTTAAAAAATATAAAGTCTTCTTTTGATAGAAGGCTTTTAAGCATCTTTCACCTAAATAAATCATAAAATATATAATTTTATCTTGCTAATACCATAAAAGCATGATATAAAGATATTAGCAATTTAAATTATAAATTGTTAATATCAAAAAAAGAAGGTGTAAGTATGAAAAAAGAAGAAATAACATTAAAAAATACAAAAGCAGAAATATTAGAAGCATTAAATGAAGCACTAGAAAGAGAAAAAGAATTAGAAAAAGCAAAATATGAACCTCAAAAAGAAGAAGAAAAGAGAAAAAAAGAAAAAGCAATTGAAGTAACAAAAGAAAATGTAGAACAAAAGATTTTTTCTGAAGAGCTAAATAATAAATTTAAAGATTTAGAAATAGCTATAAAAGCAGAAGAAGAAAAGTTAAAAGAACTATATGGCATAGAAAAAGAATTGAGTAATTTAGTAGTCATAGTAAATGCAGGAAAAGATTACATGGCAAAATTAGAAAATGAAAAAAATACGAAAATAGAAAAAATAAATAGTGAAATAAAAGAATTAGAAGAAGAATATCAAAGTAAAAAAGAAGAATTAGAAAAAGAGTACGAAATAAAGGCAAAAAATCTAAAAATAGAAAGAGATAGAGAAGTTGAAGAATATAATTATAAATTAAAAAGAGATAGAGAAATAGCAAATAATAAATGGGAAGATGAAAAAAAGCAAAGAGAAAAAATATTAGCAGAAAAAGAAGAAAGGGCAGAAACGCTTTTAGAAGAAGCAAAAGCAAAAGAAGAAAATATTAAAGAATTAGAAGAAAAAGTAAAAACAATACCAGAATTACTTGAAAAAGAATATGAAAGAGGTAAAAAAGAAGCTACAACGGAAATTCAAAAAGAAAACAAATATACAACAGAATTATTAAAAAAAGATTTTCAAAATACAATAGATAGGCAAAATGACAAAATTGAATCATTAAAAGAAGAATTACAAAAATCAAACGTAGAAAAAGAATCAATGCAAAATAAATTAGATCAAGCATATAATCAAATAAAAGAAATGGCAACAAAAACAGTTGAAGCAACAGGGGGAGTTAAAATACTTGGAAATAGCAACAATGAAACCAATAAATAAAAAATTATAAATTATGTCATAGTACGTATTTTGTTAAGTTCTCATACTAAAAGCAATTCCATATGATATATTTTGATGTGCTTTATAAAATCAAGTCAAGGTTGAAATGCATATACTATGCACAAACCTTGACTTAATTTTAAAGTACATTATTTTTTTAAGAGTATTTAAGCTAAGTAGATATTAGAAAAAATTTCATTAAAATATAGAATTTTTATAAAGAATATGATATTATATATTAAGAATAAAGAGAGGTACTTATGGAAAGATTAAATATAAATACTATAAAGCAAATGATTAAAGATGGAAAAATCAGATGGACTAATCATGTAATAGTCAGATTATTTCAACGAAATATAAGTCAAGAAGATATTGAAAAAGCTCTATTAAATGGAGAAATAATAGAAGAATATGAAAATGATTATCCATATCCAAGTTGTTTAGTATATGGAATAAATTTAAATAATGAAGTTATACATATAGTATGTGGCCTAAATGAGACAGAATTATGGATAATTACAGCATACTATCCAGATAATATAAAATGGGAGGATGACTTGAAAACAAGAAAGGAGAAAAAGTAATATGAATTGTTTTATGTGTAAAGGAGATTTAGAAAATAAAAATACAACATTCATGGTTGAATTAGATAATTGTATTATTATTATAAAAAATGTGCCATCTCAAGTATGTAAACAATGTGGTGAAGTGTCATATAGTAATGAGGTTGCAAAACAATTAGAAAAATTAGTAAATTCAGTAAGAAATGCAATTACAGAGATTACTATTATTAATTATACTGAAAAGGTTGCATAAAATAACAAGTACACCAAGTGAAATTGAAAAAGTAAAAGAATTAATGAAAAATATAATATTAAAGATTAAAATTTGAATTTAAGAGGAGATTATAAAATAAAAATATTATTGTATATTCAAAAAAAGTATCTAAAGTTGATAAATGTTATATGAAAGGAAATAAAAAATACTGTAATGATTTATCTAAAGAGATTAAAGATTATTGTGAAATAAATCATGTAAAATATATAAATTATTTTTATCATGAAGAATTAGTGAAAAATGAGAAAAATGGTTAAAATGTAGCATGGATTTTGTTGGAATTCCGTGCTATATATTTTATAAAAAATTATATTTAAGATTTACAAATTTTGTTAAAAAGATTGAATATATTTAAGAGATATAATACAATACAAATGTTCGTATCAAAATAAGAAAAATTTAGAAATGTAGTTGAGCTTACAATGGAAATGGATAAAATTATAGTGAACTTACCAGTAAAATCTGATATTGAGGAAAATGTAAATCTATGATATAGTGTAGGCATTAGAAAAAGAGACATATAACTTTTATTGAGAAAAAGGAGAAAATAAAACATGAGTAATATGGAGTTAGAAGTAAAAATCTTAAATATTAATGAAGAAGAATTAGTAGACAAAATAAATAGACCAATTATTAAGTAATGAAGAAATCGATTTTTTACAAAGAAATTTTAAAATCATTAATTTATCACATATATTTACTTTGGATAAGAAACAAACATTAAAGATATTAAATAGTAATCAATTAAAAGAATTTATAAACAATTATAAAACTACAACAAAAAAATGGATTAGGTTAAGAAAAACAATTGAGAAAAAAGAAAATAAAGAAATAAAAGAAAAAACAACCTTAACAATAAAACATATTTTAAAGGACAATGAATCAAATATCCAACAAATGCAAGAAACAGAGATAGAAGTAAGTTCGTTTGAAGAAACAAATGAATTGCTTGAAAAACTTGGATTTTCATATAGAAATTATCAAGAAAAAAGACGAGAAAAATATATTTTAAATGAGCATGAGATAGATATTGATACATGGCCTAAATTATTACCATATATTGAAATTGAAGGAAAAGATAAAAACGATATAGAAAAAATATTAAGTATTTTAGGATATTCTTTCAAGGATACCGTTTCATGTACTGTTGATGAGATTTATAAAAAGATTGGTTTAGATATAAATAATATGAAGGAACTTAAATTCTAATGAAAGAAAATTTTAATAAAAAATATGTATGGAGATGATATGCTATGGGTAAAGTTTTAAGAGTAAGAGAAGTAGGAGAGCCTATCCTTGAAAGACAATGCGATGAAGTTAATATAAATAGTATTAATGAAGATGTTATAGACATTATAGAAGATTTAAAATCGACACTAGAGTTTGGAACAGGATTAGGGATTGCAGCACCTCAAATAGGTGTATACAAAAGAATTATTGTAGTAGGAGCTAAGAAAGAAAATATAAAATATAATGATGCAGAAGAAATACCAATAACAGCAATGATTAATCCAACTTGGAAGAAGTTATCAGAAGATACAGATGTTCAATATGAAGGATGTATGAGTGTTCCTAGTATAAGAGGAAAAGTAGAAAGATATAAAAATATAGAATTGACTTATTATAATGAAAATGGAGAAAAAATAGTAAAACAATTAAATGGATTTTTTGCAAGATTAGTCCAACATGAATGTGACCATTTAGATGGAATAGTATTTTTAGAAAAAGTGAAAGGACCCAATGGATTTGCAACTAAAGAAAATATGGACAAATATAATTTAAGGAAATTAAACTAACTTATAAAAAATAAGATTAACACATATTAAATATATTTGGTCTGTAATATATAAGTATTGATATAAATAATAAGATTGGAGATAACTATAGTGTTAGATAAAATAATAAAAAGTTGCGAATATGTTGTGCTATATGCAATATTAAAGTATGTAAAAGAAAGAAATATCACTGATTTTTCTAATATAACTAAAGAAGAATTTAAAGAAATGTTAAAAGGAAATATAGAGATTCCATTATTTGAAGAAAGATATAATATCATAAGAAATGTTAGTAAAATAGTTAATGAAAAAATGAGTGGAAATTTTTATACATTCATAAAAGGTCTTACTATTGATACAGAATTATTTGAAATTATAGTAAAATATTTTCCTAATTTTAAAGATGAAAGAATATACAATAATAAAAAAATTTATTTTTATAAGTTAGCACAATTATTAACATCAGATATTTTACATATAAGAGAACTAAAAGAAAATATAAAAGTGGATTATTCTCATTTAGTAGGATGTAGTTAAAGCCATATCATCTAACTAGAAATACCAATTATTAATTAAAGTATCAAATAGTAAAATATTTAGATTTGTCAGAAATAATCTGACAGATTAAGGAGTAAGAAAATGAAAGTTATAACTATAAAACAGCCATGGGCTACGTTAATAGCAAAAGCCAAAATAACAGATTGTATTTATGTTGATGACAATTTTAGAAAAAAAGTTATTCCTAAAAATCCTAATGTTTATAAAAGTTTGAATAAAACAGAATGGAAAGGATATGGATTTAAAATTGAAGAAGTTGAAGAAATTATCCCAATAGAGACAAACGGAAAACTAAGTTTGTGGGAATATGATTATAATGCTAAGGGAGAGTGAAAGGTATGTCAGTAAAAATAATTTATTTCGTACATGGAACAACTACAGATAATATAGAACACAAGTCTACAGGATGGTTACAAGGAAATTTAAGCAAAAAAGGAATAGAACAAAGTATTAAATTAAAAGAACAAATAAATTTTGATGAAATAGATTTAGTTATCAGTTCAGATTTGAAAAGAGCAATAGATTCAGCAGAATATGTTTTCAAAGATTTAAAATATATATTGCATGACGAAAGAATAAGAGAATGTAATTATGGAGATTTAAACGGACAAGATTCTTCTTTAGTAAAATATGAAGAACACATAGATAATAAATTTCCTAATGGAGAATCTTTGAAAGATGTTGAAAAAAGATTAAGAGACTTTTGTAATTATTTATTAGAAAATTATAATGGAAAAACTGTAGCTTTAGTTGCGCATAAAGCACCACAATTAGCATTAGAAGTTATAACAAAAAATATTAGCTGGAAAGAAGCAATAGATAATGATTGGAGAAAAACAAAGAATTGGCAACCTGGTTGGAAATATGAAGTAATATAGATAATGACGAAAGTGGAAGGAAAATATTGTATAGGACAAAAAAATTTTTCTGAGGTGGTATAAATGATTGATTTACATATACATACAACTTATTCAGACGGAGATAAAAATGTTACAGAAATATTGAAAATGTGTGAATCTAAAAAATTAGAATACATATCAATTACAGACCATAATACTGCTAAACAGTATGAAGATGAATTATTAAAAAATGATAATATTTTTAGTGGTAAAATTATAAAGGGAGTAGAATTAAATGCAGTATTTAAAGATAAAAACATTGAAATATTAGGGTATAATATAGAACCTAATACAATAAATGAATGGTGCAAAAAATATTATTCAGAAGAAAAACTAAAAGAACAACAAGAAATATGCTATAGAAGATTATTGGATATATGCGATAAACAAGGACTTAAATATAATGAAAGTCAAATAATAAAACCTAAAGCAACTAGATATGTAGAAATTTCAATTTATGAGGAACTAATGAAACATAAAGAAAATTACAAAATTTTAGGAGAATTTACGGAATCTCTTGGCGTGTTTTTTAGAAAAGGATTAGCAAATTCAGAAAGTATTTATTTTGTGAATCGTATAGAATTTAGACCAAAGTATAAAGAAGTGTTTGATATTATTCACAAATCTGGAGGAAAAGCATTTTTAGCACATCCATTTGAATACAAATTTAAAGATACAATTGAATTTATAAATGATTTAAGAAAAGAAAAAGAACTTGACGGTATAGAATGTTTCCATCCATCAGCAAATCAAGAACAAAGAAATATTTTAGCCCGTTATGCTAAAAATAATAATTTATACATAAGTGGTGGAAGTGATTATCATGGAAGCTCAAAACCAGATATAGAAATAGGTGTAGGTAGAGGAGATTTAAGTATTTCTAAAGAAATATTAAATTGGTTATATGTATAAAGTTAAAAAATAAATAAATAGTGTTGTATAGTATGATACGAGATATAAATGGTATAGTGAATAAAAATAACTATGAAGGTGATAGCATGCAAAATGTAAGAGTAGAAAACATATTAAATAGTTTGTCAAAGTCAAATTTTAGAAGCAAATTTCATTTGAAACAAAAAGACAAAGAATATATAAAAGAAAAAGGAATAGATAAAATTAGAGAACATGCATATGACTTTATAAATAAAAGATTAGCACCAGAAAATATACCAAATGATGGAAAACAAACACCAAAGAGAGGACATCCTGTATTTATAGCACAACATGCAACGGCAACTTGTTGTAGAGGTTGTCTATGTAAGTGGCATAAAATACAAAAAGGAATAGAACTAAGTGAAGAACAAAAAGATTATATTGTAAATGTTATAATGGCATGGATAGATAAAGAAATAAGATGAAATACAGATATAAAAAGTAAAAGAAAATTTATAATATTGTGTAAATATAAAAATGGAGGAGTACTATGAAAAAATTAAATGTAATATTAGTGTACAATAAAGAAGAAAATAAAATACTTATGTGTAAAAGAAAAAAAGAGCCATACAAAGGAAAATTTAATTTAGTAGGAGGAAAAGTGGAGCCAGGCGAAGATAAATTACATGCTGCATATAGAGAATTGAAGGAAGAAACAGGAATAACAGAAAATGATATTAAATTAACTAATATTATGAATTTTCAGTATATTATGCAAAACATGGAATTAGAAGTATATGTTGGAAAATTAGATAAAGAAATAAAATTAGTAGAAGAAGTAAATAAATTATATTGGATAGATAAAAATGAAAATTTTTTTGATATAGAAAAATTTGCTGGAGAAGGTAATATAGGACACATGATTCAACAAGCAGGAATTTATAAAAATCAATTATTTTAATAAAATGAACTAAAAAACAATGAAAATTATGAAATAATTGAACTATTAGAATCAAAAAATATATTTTAGTACGAAAGGAAGGTAAAAATGGAAGAAGTTATTTTCGTAACACATAACAAAGGAAAAATTGCATCTGCCAAAAAACGATTGGAAGAAATAAATTTTAAAATATTTGAATATGAATTAGAAGAACCAAGAAGTGATGACATAAAATATATATCAAAATATAAAGTTATGGAAGCATATAAATTAGTAAATAAACCATGTATTTCTTTGGATTGTGGCTTTTGGATAGATGAGTTACATGGATTTCCAAAGGCATTTGTGAATTTTGCATTAGAAACAATAGGAATAGATGGAATTTTAAAATTAATGGAAGGAAAAGAAAATAGAAATTGTAGATTTACGGAATGTTTATCATATTTTGACGGAAAAGATCTACATCAATTTATGGGTCAACATGAAGGAACTTTGTCTGAAAAAATATTAGGAGAAGATACTAACAAAAAATGGTCAGATTTATGGTATATATATAAACCATTTGGATATGATAAGACATTAGCAGAAATGACTGATGATGAAAGGGCAAAAAGAGTAAAATATAAATCAGTAGATTCTATGAGAGAATTTGCTAAATGGTATAGAGAAGAAAAAAAATAAGTTATAAAAATATTATAATGTGTTTCTGAAATTAAGTAAAAACTATATTTACAAAGATATATTAATTTTAAGCTTAATTTTAGAAGCACATTTTTTTGCGTAAATAATCTGTAAAAAATTAACATAAATATTATAATTTGATTGAGAAAAAAGTAAATCTATGATATAGTGTATGCATAAAGTTTTTGGAGGTTTTTTTGAAAATAGGTATAGATTTAGATGGTGTAGTATTCGACTCAGAAAAAGAATTCAGAGTATATTCAGAATTATATGATATGATAGATTTAAAACAAAATAGTAAAAGAGACAATCGAGAATTAAAGTTTCAAAATAGATTTAATTGGAGTCAAGAAGAAATACAAGGATTTTTAAAAAAGTATCATAAGCAAATAATACTAGAATCAAACTTTATGCCAGGTGCAAAAAGAGTATTAAATTTATTAAAGAAAGATGGACATACACTTATACTAATAACAGCAAGAGGTGGGCTAAATAAAGATATGATAAAAGTTACAGAAGAAAGATTAAAAGAAAATAATATGGATATTTTTGACAAATATTATTGGGCTACAGAAAATAAAGATGAAGTATGTATAAAAGAACATGTAGATATTATGATAGATGATTTTTGTGAAAAATGTAAAAGTATTGCAAATCAAAAAATAAAAACAATATATTTAAAAGACGCACCATCATATGACTTAAAAGAAAATGAATATATAAAAGTATTATATAATTGGGGAGAAATATATAGATACATAAATGAGATAGATATGAAATGAAATTGTTAGTGAGAACAAAAGTGGAGATATATGGAAATAATATAAGGAGAAGCGATAAATTATGGAAATATGGGATATGTTAGATAGTGAAGGAAAAAATACAGGAAAGGTAATAATTAAAGGAGAAGAAATTCCTGAAGGATTTTATCATTTAGGAGCTGATATATGGATAATAAATTCAGAAAATAAAATATTAATTCAAAAACGTTCATCTAAAAAAAGACTTTCTCCAAATGTATGGGCTATGACTGGTGGGTCAGTAATTAAAGGAGAAAATAGTAGAGAAACAATAGAAAGAGAAACAAAGGAAGAATTAGGAATTGAATTGAATATGAATGAAGTTAAATTATTGAAAAAATTTAGAACAGGAAAAGTATGGATAGATACATATTTTATAAAACAAGAAATTGATTTGAATGAGATTACTATGCAAGAAGATGAAGTTTGTGATGTTAAATGGGCTACATATGATGAAGTTGATGATATTTTTAAAAGTGGAAATTTTATTGAAAATAGATGGGAATTTGTAAAAGATATTATACAGGATTTTATAAATAATAAATAATATAAAAATAAAGTAATTTCATAATAATCGTTTAGAAAATATAGATAATTGCTAAAAGTTGATACCAAATGTAGAAAGGAAAAACAATGTTAAAAGATTTATGTTTTGAAATAATACAAACATGTCCTAATGAATGTAAATTTTGTTCTTCAAAATCATCACCAGAAAAGAAAAGGATAATTTCAATAGAGGATTTTAAGAGAGCTGTCAATCATTTTATTAAGCAAGGAGGAATAGAAGAAATTTCAATTTCTGGTGGAGAACCTTTTTTACATCCTAATTTATTTGAAATGATAAAATTTTGTAAAGACAATGGGATTAGAACAGTATTGTTTACTAGTGGAATAAAAAGAGCTTCTGAGATGCCAGAAGAAATGATAGAATATATAAAGAATAAATATAAACACGATTTACAGGAAATAGAAGAACATGAACCATGGAATGAGAGATTAAAAACAAATGTAAAAGCATATTATGATAGATGTTTAACACCCAGAGAATATGAAGGAATAACAAGACAAGAATGTGAAAAATTACAACAATTGGGGTTAGATAAAATTGTATTTGATTGGCAAGCACTAGAAGAAAAAATCGATAATGACTTGATGGGAAGAAAAAGATTAAATACATGTTTATGGGATTCATTAATAAGAACAAGTGGGGCAGGAATGAATGTAGATGTACATTTTATACCAATGAAACCAAATTACAGACAATTTCCAGATATAATCGAGTGTTTAGAAATAACAGGAATAAAAAATATAAGTATATTGAATTTTGTGCCACAGGGTAGAGGAAGAGAAAATAAAGAGGAATTAATGTTAAATCAAGAAGAATTAAAAGAATTTTCAGAAATTTTGAAAAAAGAAAGAGAACATTTTAGTGGGAAGATTAGAATTGGAATACCTTTAAATGGAAAATTATCACATTTATGTACGGCAGGAACTGAAAAATTAGTTATAAGATATGATGGAACTATACTACCTTGTCCAGCGTTTAAGGAAATAAGTATGGAAACAATGCAAAAGTATGGAATAAAATATCATAATATATATGAAGATTTAGAGAAAGTAGTAGTACATAGTGGAAAAAGAAAACAGCCATTGTGTAGACAAGTTTATGGATTTAATGTAGATTTAACAGAGAATGACGAAATCACTAGGTAATTTTATGTTTAAAATAATGAACAAGGGAGATTAACATTAAAAATGAAGAATAATGAATTAAATTATTATAATAAAATAAAAGATTGGGATTTTAGCATGATAAAGTGTGAAGAAGAAAATTTGACCAATTGGAATATGTATGAAATTTTAAATAAATATGATCGAGGAATACTTTTAAGACGAAGATATTATGGTATTATTGCAGAAAAAGTAATATTTTAAATTAGGTAAATAAGTTAATTATGTTTTTCAAGTTTTAACTTTATCTTATAATATACGAAAATAAAAGAGGAGAAGATTTTATGAAATGTAAAATACAAAATATTAAATTCGAAGAATATAAAGATAAATATTTTGATAAACTATATGAAATGAAAAAAGATAATTTCAAATGGTATGTTGAAAAATTATATGGATGGGATGAAGAAAAACAAGTTGAATTTTTTAGAAATGAAATAAAAGAATATAGAAAAGATATAAATGTTATAAAATTAGAAAATGATATAATTGGTGTTTTTACTAATTATATGAATGAAAATAAAGAAAGTGTAATAGGTTTGTTTTATATAGATAAAAAATATCAGAAAAAGGGTATTGGAACAAAAATATTACTAGAACAGCTAAAACAGGATGAATTAGATAAAAGAGATACTATTTTACAAGTATTTAAACAAAATCCAGCAAGATTTTTATATAAAAAAGTAGGATTTAAAACATATGAAGAAACAAAAACGCATTATAAAATGAGAAGAAGTTATAAAGAAATTGAAGCCAAAAATATATAAAAAAACTATGAAACAATGTAAAAAAATATAAAATGGATATGGAATAGATTTATAAAAATAGTAAAGATGGGAGAATTTATTATGAAAATCTTATTTGCAACAACAAATCCAGCAAAAGTTAAAAATTATAAAGAAATACTAGAAAACAAAGGAATAGAACTAATAACGATAAAAGATATAGAACTAAAATTAAAAATAGAAGAAAACGGAAAAGACGCTATTGAAAATGCATACATAAAAGCAAAATCATATTATGAAGCAACAAAAATACCAACAATAGGTATGGACTGTAATTTATTTATAGAAGAACTACCAGATGAAAAACAACCAGGAACTCATGTAAGAAGAATTAATGGAAAAGAATTAAATGATGAAGAAATGATAAAATATTATACAAATTTAGTAAGAGAAAATGGTGAAAGACTCACAGCAAAATGGGTATATGGAATGGTAATTTGTAGTGAAAAAGGAATAGAAAAATATTCATGGAGTAAAGACCATTTTTACTTTATAGATAAACCAAGCAAAAATAGAAATCCAGGCTATCCATTAGATTCTATTACTATTATTCCAGAATTTAATAAATATTCAGTAGACTTAACAGATGAGGAGAAAAAGAAATATAAAGAAAAGGATAATATTAATGAAGTAATAGAATTTATTTATTCTGTAATGTTAACCGAGTAATTACTGAAATTTATATATAATACCTTTGTTCAATTAGTGTAAAAGAATTTAAAAACTTAATATCAAATTGCTATAACAAATTCCCTTTTTAGACGCGTCCCCAAAATGGTAAAAGGTTGTCAAAATAGCCCGTCCCTCTTGGCAAAAATTTTTTTAAAAAAAACTATTGACAATTGAATAAGTATTCAACTATAATATAAGTAAAGTTGAATATTTATTCAATTATTTTCATACATATTAATTGAATAAATACTCAACTATTGCAAAAAGGAGGAAATGAAATGTCCAAAAATGAATTTATATGTGATTGTAATATAATACATCAAGATGTTGTAGATAAAACATTATCAAAGATGCCAAAACAAGAATTATTTGATAAATTAGCGGAATTTTTTAAAATTATAGGTGATACAACAAGAACAAAAATATTATTTGCATTAGATCAAAATGAAATGTGTGTATGTGATATTGCAAATGTACTTGGAATGAGTAAATCATCTATTTCACATCAACTA
>CALXXK010000021.1 GCA_944392675.1 uncultured Clostridia bacterium | reverse complement strand
TCAGTACCCATGTTCCCTATCCCCATTAAAGGTCCGTCCCCTGTTCCCGAATTTTAGGGATCAAAGGAACGTCCCCTATATAATATCTTTTTTGTTATTATATACTTTATTTAATAATTCGTCTGGATAGTGTTCATCTAAAAATGTATCTACTGAATTTTTGGCTGGTATATTGTTTCTTCTTTCTTGTTGCCTTGAAGCCGCCATACATGATATTGTTATGTCAAATGTCATAAATATTATGAAAAATACTGTAAATACTCTTACCCATTTTTTGTATATTAGATGGTCTATTTTTTCTAACCATGGATATATTAGTTTTAAAAATGCTACTGCTATAATTCCCCAATATACACAATATAATAAGCAAATTCTTCCATTTAGATTTAAGAAGAATTTACTATAATCCCATGAAATTGTTCCAAAGAAAATTTCTTGAAAAAATGAGCAAAAGTATTCTAATATTCCTCCCATTGCCATTCCATAAAAGAATGCTTGTTTTGGCTCCTTTACCTTAGATATTAATATATAATAAGCAACTGCCCCCATTCCATAGACTTGCACAAATGGTCCATATATTAGTCCTTGTCTTATTTGTAGTGTTCTTGTATATACTAATGTATATATAATCTCAGCAAAAAATCCAAATACGCTTCCTATTATAAATACCCAAAATATTCTTATTATAAAATTAATTATTTTCTTGTCTTTTATATCTTTTTTTTCCATATTCTTCCCCATTTTGTTTTATAGCTTTATTATATATTATTAATGTAAAAATGAAAAGATTTATTTACTATTTTTAAAATAATTAAGAAAATCTTTATAATTTTAATTATATAAAACTTTATTTCAAAGTATATTATTATAATTTGAGATTATTTTACTTTATCATTCTATATAATAAAATAATTAAATTTTGTTATTTATAATGTCTTTTATTACTTCACCTGCAATTATTAGTCCCATAACAGATGGTACAAATGAAATACTACCTATTACATTATTTTCATTACTGATTCCTTTTTCTTTTGAATATACTACCTTTAGCTTTTCTATATTTCTTTTCTTAAGTTCTTTTCTCATAACTTTGGCTAATGGACATTCTGATGTTTTATATATGTCTGATACTTCAAATTTTGTGGCATCTAGTTTATTTCCAGCTCCCATTGCTGATATTATAGGTACTCCTATTTCATTTGCTTTTTCTATTAATGTCAATTTTGTTTTTATTGTATCTACTGCATCTACAACATATGAACATTCTGTATTAATTAAGTTTTCTTCATTTTCTTCGTTCATATATACTTGTACATTTGCATTTGGATTTATCTCCTCAATTCTTTTTTTCATTACATCAACTTTGTTTTTTCCTACTGTTTTTGTAGTTGCATGTATTTGTCTATTTATATTACTTGGAGTAATTTTATCATTATCTACTAGGATTAAGTTTCCTATTCCTGCTCTTGCTAATGCCTCTGTAGTATATGAACCTACTCCACCTATTCCATAGATAATTATTTTTGCTTTTTCTAGTTTTTCAATTCCTTGTTTTCCTATCAATATTTCTGTTCTTGAATTCCATTTTTCGTCCATTAATAAGTCCTTTCTATATTTTAAAGTTTTATAAAATTGTCCCGAACTTTATCGATTTTTAATATTATAAATCCATATATCTCTTTATTAGTTTTTTCTATTTTACTTCTATTAATTCATATTCATCATTACCTAATCCAATTTTTACTCCATGTTCTATTTGGCTCTCCCAATTTGTTTCTGGATGGTTTATATGAAAATTATCTTTTTCTTCTATATGTTGTTTTATATGTTCCCCTAATCTGCTATCATCAAATGCTGTTTGTTTATTTACTAAATCTGCACAGGCTTTATCAAGTGCTACAGGGTCAAAAGATGCAAGCATACCTATATTTGGTACTATTGGTGCATCATTTTCTGCATGACAATCACAATTAGGTGATACATCACATATTAAACTAATATGGAAGTTTGGTTTATCTTTTACTACTGCTAATGCATATTCAGCCATTTTCTTATTTAATATATCGCCATTTTCATCATTTGGAGATTTTATTGCGTCAAAATTACATATTCCAATACATCTTCCACATCCTACACACTTATTGTGGTCAATTATCGCTTTTCCATCTTCACCATATGAAATTGCTCCATGAGCACATATTTTTATACATTGTTTACATTTTCTACATTTTTCTAAAATCACTTCTGGTTTTCCACTACTATGCATTTCCATTTTTCCTGCTCTTGAACCACATCCCATACCAATGTTTTTAATTGCTCCTCCAAATCCTGTCATTTCATGTCCTTTAAAATGATTTAATGATATAAATACATCTGCATCCATTATAGCTCTACCAATTTTAGCTGTTTTTACATATTCTTGATTTATTTCTACATATTCCTCATCTGTACCTTTTAATCCGTCAGCAATTATTACATGACATCCTGTTGAAAAAGGTGTAAATCCATTTAGATATGCACTATCTATATGGTCCAGTGCATTTTTTCTTCCACCTACATATAGTGTGTTACAATCTGTTAGAAATGGTTTTCCTCCTAATTCTTTTACTACATCTGCTACTACCTTTGAATAATTTGGTCTTAAATATGCTAAATTTCCTGGTTCTCCAAAATGGATTTTTATTGCAACATATTTGTTTTCAAAATTAATATTTGCTATCCCAGCTTTTTTTATTAATTTTTCTAATTTTTGTAATAGATTATACCCTGGTCTTGCTCTAAAATTTGTAAAATATACTTGTGATTTTTCCATATTTTATCAATCCTCTTTCCTTTTATGTATTATGTTACAAGTATATCACAAAATAAATAAATGTGCCAAGAGGGATGGGATATTTTGATATGAAATAAATTTGTGTGCCATTCTTAAAGCAAAGCATTTTTATACAATAGGAAATGGGACTTTTCTATTGCATTAAAAAATAGCCCTGAACTTATTTTTTAATTCAAAGCTATTTCTTTTTTATTCATTCCAAAATACTGCTCTATCACCAAATGGATTTCCCCATGGTGATCCCTGTATTGTTCCTTTTTCCTTATTTATTATTATTTCTTTTAAATTTTGACAATAGTTAAAACAACCTGAATTTATACTAGCTACACTACTTGGTATTTCTATTTTTGTAAGATTACTACAATAATTAAATGCTAGTCCTATTGTTTTTAGTGTACTTGGTAATTTTATCTCTTTTAAATTATTTTGATTATGAAATGCATAAGTTGATATTTCTTCTACTCCTTCTGGTATTTCATATGTTTCTATACTCCCCAAAGGTTTTACTGGCAATATAAATATTGTTCCATCTTTATTATATAATGCTCCATTTCTTATACTATAATTTTGATTTTCACTATTTATAGTTAAATTTTCAATACTTGAATTATATATAAACAATCCATTAAGTTCTTCGACATTTTTCCCTAATGATATACTTTTTAAATTTTTACATCTGCTAAATACTTGTGATTCTATTGCTTTTAAACTTTCTGGTAATTCTACTCTACTTAAATTTTTACCTTCGAATGAATGTTCTGATATTATTTCAACTCCACCTTCTATTTTTACACTATTATCATTTCCATAATAACGTATTAGTTTTTTTCCATCTTTTGTATATATACCATTTTCATATGTTTCATAGTTTTTATTTTCATTATCTATTTTAACTTGAGTTATATTGTAACTAATAAATCTTGGACTAATATTAGTTACACTTGCTGGTATTTCTAGTGTAGTTATATTTGTAAATTGTCCTATCTGGTTATTTGCTAATGTTGTTACTGTATCTGGCACTATAAATGTATTTCCATTTTTTATTGCACTTTGTAATATTATAATCATTTCTGAATTATTATTTCCTAATAATATTCCATCTTTAAATGTAAAATTTGTATTTCCTTTGTCTAATTCTATATTTGTTATTTTTCCACAACCTGAAAATGCTGTTGAAGATATTGTTTTTACTGTTTTTGATATTTTTACATTTTCTAAGCTACTACAACTATCAAAAGCACTATAGGATATTGTTTCTATTCCTTCTTTTATATCTATATCTTTTAATTTTCTACAACTTGTAAATACATAACTATTAATATTTTTTAATCCTGATGATAGATTTATATCTATTAGACTTGAACAGTCATAGAATGCCAAGTTCATCATATTAGTTACAGTATTAGGCATCTCCACTTTTTTTAAATTAGTGCATTCCATAAAAACTTGCTCTCCTATATATTCCACTCCATCTAGCATTATTACTTCTTCTAATGTTGTGTTATATGCAAATGCGTTTTTTTCTATTCTTTTTACTGTTCCTGGTATTATTATCTTTTTTAATCCATCTAAATTGGCAAATGCTCCTTCTCCTATTGATGTTACTGAATCTGTAGAAAATTAAAAAATATAGATATAAAAGAAGGAATAGAAACAATATCCTATAATGCTTTTAATAGTTGTACTAATTTAGAAAATGTAAAAATATCAAAAACAGTAAAAACAATATCTTCAACAGCATTTTCAGGTTGTGGAAAAATAACAAATATAGAATTAGACAAAGGAAATACAAATTTTACATTTAAAGATGGAATATTATTAGGAAATAATAATTCAGAAATGATTATAATATTACAAAGTGCAATAAAAAATGGAAATACATTTATAGTGCCAGATACAGTAACAACATTAGCAAATAACCAGATAGGACAATTTACAAATATAACTACACTAGAAATACCAGCAAGTGTAACTAATATTAGTCCAAGATTTATTAGTTACAATATAACTCAAGTTAAAATAGATAATGAAAATAAAAACTATGAAACATATGAAAATGGTATATATACAAAAGATGGGAAAAAACTAATACGTTATTATGGGAATGATAATAGTGTAAAAATAAAAGATGGAGTTGAAATAATATCAGCATATTCATTTGAAGGTAAAAATTTAAGTGAGGTGGAATTACCAAAAAGTCTAAAAGCAATAGGATCACAAGTATTTAGTAGATGTAAAAATTTAAAAAATATATCATTAGGGGAAAATGTCGAAGAAATTAATGAATTGTTTATATATAATTCAGGTATTGAAAATTTAACCATAAATAGTGAAAATCAAAATTATAGTATAAGAAATGGAGCATTATATAATAAAGATGGAACAATATTTATATTACCAGTAAAACCTTTGGGAAGTATAGAAACATATGAAATACCAGAAGGAGTAGAAGAAATTGCATATTGTGCATTTCATAATCAGTATAATTTAAAGGAAATAAAATTGCCAAGTACACTAAAAACATTAGGTGAATCTTTTAATTATTGTAAAAGTCTTACAAAAATAGAAATACCAAGTAGTGTAACTAGTATAGGTCCAGGTTGTTTTAGTTATTGTAAAAATTTAAAAGAAATAATAATAAATAAAGAAAAAGGGACAATACAAGGATCACCATGGGGAAATCCATTTGGTGATAGAGCAATATTTTGGAATGGATAAAAAATCCATTCCTCTTGGCATATGTTTTTGTTTATGATATATTATTTATATAAATGGAGGTACACATATGCTTAGAATTAACAATGTTAAAATTAGAGAAAATATTTCTAATAGAGAAGTTTTTGATATAGCTATAAAAAAACATAAAATAAATATAAATGACATCACTGAATGGCATATTTCTAAAAAATCAATTGATGCGAGAAATAAAAATGATGTACATTATAATTATTCTATTGATATTAAAGTAAAAAATGAAAATAAATATAAAAAATTAGAAAAGATAAAAAATTTTGAATATTCTAACTTAGATTTATTGACATCAGAGCCAAATCTGAATAATTCTAAATTCAATTTTTCTAAATCTAAAATATCTAATGTACAAGTTTCTAACACAATAAATAATAATTCAAATAATAAAAAAATTATAATTGTAGGTGCTGGTCCAGCTGGTCTATTTGCTGCTTTGACTTTAGTTAATAATGGATTTAGACCTATTATTATTGAACAGGGGAAATCTGTAGACCAAAGGAAACAAGATATAGAGAATTTTCAAAAAACAGGAATTTTAAATACTAGTTCTAATGTGCAATTTGGAGAAGGTGGAGCTGGTACTTTTTCTGATGGTAAACTTACAACTGGAATTAATAATCCTTTTTGTAAACTTGTTTTAAAGGAATTTGTTAAATTTGGTGCACCTGAAGAAATCTTGTATTTGTCTAAACCTCATATTGGTACAGATAATTTGATTAATATTATAAAAAATATGAGAGAATATATCCTTTCTAAAGGTCGGAACATTTCTTTTTAATACTAAAGTTATAAATTTTGATATTAAGGATGATAAAATAAGAGGTGTGGTGACGACTTATAATAAATCTGAAAAATTTATAGAAACAGATTCTGTTATCTTAGCCATTGGGCATAGTTCAAGAGATACTTTTAAAAAAATATATGAAAAGGGATTTGCAATTGAAAAGAAAAATTTTTCTGTTGGTGTTAGAATTGAACATTTACAAGAAGATATTAATAAAGCACAATATGGAGCTATTACTAAATTAAAATTGCCACCAGCTGAATATAAATTGGCTTATCACTCACCTAATGGTCGTTCTTGTTATACTTTCTGTATGTGTCCTGGTGGTTATGTAATGGCTTCTTCTAGTGATAAAAATACAATTGTCACAAATGGCATGAGTAATTTTTTAAGAGACAATGTAAATGCTAATTCAGCTTTACTTGTTAATGTTACCCCTGATGATTTTAAAGATTCTTCTCCATTAGCTGGAATGTATTTTCAACAAGATCTAGAAGAAAAAGCTTTTAAATTAGGAGGTTCAAATTATTATGCTCCTATACAAAGAGTACAAGATTTTTTAGAAAATAAAAAATCAACTTATATTGGTAAGGTAAAACCAAGTTATTTACCTGGTGTTAGTTTATCTAATTTAAATGATATTTTACCTGATTTTGTTTCTACCACTTTGAAAGAGGGTATTATATATTTTGACTCTAAACTACATGGATTTTCTAATCCTGATAGTTTGCTAACTGGTTTAGAAACTAGAAGTTCATCACCTATAAGAATTTTGAGAAATGAATCATTACAATCTAATATTCAAGGTGTCTACCCTTGCGGAGAAGGTGCTGGATATGCTGGTGGAATCATGTCTGCTGCCGTAGATGGCATAAAATGCGCATATTTAATAAGGGGACGTTCCTTCAATCCCTAAAATTCGGGATAATGGGGACGGACCTTCCAAATTAAAAGCAGACACATCCACTTGGGGTTCACCCCCCATTTATCCTAAAATATATGATTTTGAATGTGATTGAAATAATTTTAGAAATTCTTTATTAATTTTTTGGAAAATGTTCGCGTCGAGCTTTAGCTCGGACTAAGTGAAAGGGTGCCAAAAAATTAATTTAGAATTTTTTAAATTATGTATTGAGCCGAAAAATCAAATATTTTAGGATAAATGGGGGGGGTGAACCCCAAGTGGATGTGTCTGCTTTTAATTTGGAAGGTCCGTCCCCATTATCCCGAATTTTAGGGATTGAAGGAACGTCCCCTTACTAACAGGTTTTGAGTAATAATATCCTTGAATCATATCACATCCAATACTTTTTAAGTAATTTACCTGATTTATATTTTCCACTCCTTCTGCTACTGTTTTTAAGTTTAATTTTTTTGCTATATAAATAATATATTCAATTATATTTTTATCTGTATTATTAAAATCTATCTTATCTACAAATATTTTATCTATTTTTAATGTGTCTATTGGCATGGTTTGTAACATTCCTAATGTTGATGTTCCTGTTCCAAAGTCATCTAGTGATATTCTAAATCCATATTTTTTTATATTATTCATTACTTTTATAACATCTATTTGATTATTTAATGTTGCACTTTCTGTTATTTCTAATTCTATTTCTTTTGGATCTATATTATATTTTTTTGCTATATCTACAAATTCCTTTATGAATTCTTCTTCATAAAAATGCTCTTTTGATATATTTATTGATATCATCGGAACTTTTAAATTTACATTTTTTTGTTTCCATTCATTTAGGTCCTTACATACTTCTTCAAAAATGTATTTGTCTAATTTTATTATAAATCTATTTTTTTCGAATATTGGTATAAATTCATTTGGTGGTATTAGTTTTCCATTTCTGAACCATCTAACTAATGCTTCCGCTTCTGTAATTTTGTCGTTTTTTGTTGATATTTTAGGTTGATAATATATTACAAATTCTTTATTTTCTAATGCTTCTTGCATTATGTTTTCTATTTCATTTTCTTTTTCTAGTTGTAATTCTATTTTTTCATTATATATATAATATTGTCTCTCAGAATTTCCTTTTGCCTTATTATGAGCTACTATGGCTTTATCAAAACATTCTAAGATATTATATTTATTATTAATTATTTCATATATACCTAAATAAACAAATATTGTACATGACATATCTTCAATTTTTATTTTAGATAGCTTTTTACAAATATTTTCAGCTTTTTTATCTATATTTTTTATATTCCATATTATTATTCCATATATGTCGTTTGAAATTCTACAGATAATTGAATTTTCTGATAATATTTTTGTTAATTCTTCTCCTATCTTTTTTAGTAATTTATCCCCCATTTTATGCCCATATTTTTTATTAAATGTTTTAAATTTATCTATATCTAATACTATTAAATATCTTTCTTTTATACTTTCTTTTTCTAAATTTCTTTGCCCCTCTTTTATAAAATAATTATAATTTCCTAGCTTTGTAATTTGGTCTGTATATGCTAAATTATACAAGCTTTTTTCTTTTCTCTTTTCTGACATTACTATATATATTGAAACTATAGTAATCACTAATATTATTAATATTGACATTATTAACATTATAATTATTACTTGATTTAATTCTTCTGCAACTGCACTTCCTTTTGCAATTATTACCAAATACCAGTCATTTATATTTAGCTTTTGATATGTTATAAAATATTTTTTTATTCCATTATATACTATATTCTCACTATTTTTGTTATTTTGTATATTTTGTTTTATATCATTTAATTCATTTTTGTTCTTTTTATTATTATCTATAAATCTTTCTATATTTTCAAATATATTTGTGTCAGTAGCATTTTGATTCGTTTTAGCTATTATTTGTCCATCTTTTGTTATTATATATTCATTTCCATTTCCACTATATATTGATTCTATAAATATTTCTTCATATTTGTTCGTTTCTATAACAAGCAAAATAACTACATCTTCTTCTCCTAACTTTGTTTTTTTACTATATATATTTATTTTCTTATTATCTATTTTACTCTGCATTGTTTGTGATATCTTTATATTATTTTCATCAAAAAATTTTTCTTTTTCTTTTGATAAATCCACAACTTGTCCATCATTTGTGGATGTTTCTCCTGTTTCATACATAATTGCTATTCTGGAAAATTGATTATTTCCAGAATTTCTATTATATATTTCAAAAACTTGCTCTGATCTTTCTAATTGATTATTTTCGATTTCATTTACTATTGTTTCTAAAATTCTTATGTGTTCATTTATATTATTTTGAATTTTTGCTACATCTTGTTTTGTTAGTTCTTTTAAACTATTTAATGTGCTTTTATTTGTGAGATTTTGTACTTTATTTATATATGTTATTAAACTTGTTGTGGTAAAAAGTATCAATATTATTATCAAAATAAAATATATTTTGTATTTTTTATTCATATTTACTATAAATTCCTCCTAAAACACAAATGTAGTTATAAAAAAATTAAATTTTGGCAAGGAAAACAAGTTTGAAATTTGTGTAACACACTTTTTTGTATGTTGATTAAATTCCAAATGAAGTTTAACACAGCCAAAATTGTAATTATTCTTTAACCTTCCTTTTTTCTAAAAATATATTATGATTTACGATAAAAATATAAATTCTTTCAAATTTTCTAATAAATAATCAATATCTTCTTTTGTATTATCTTCTCCAAATGTAAATCTTATTGTTCCTTGTGCTAATTTTTTTTCTAGACCAATTGCTGTTAATACATGTGATGGATTGCTATTCCCTGATGAGCAGGCACTTCCACTAGATACACATATTCCTTTACTATCTAGTTTGAATAATAGTTCCTGACTATCTGAATTTTCAAATGAAAAGTTTGCATTTCCTGGTAATCTATTTTCTCTTGAACCATTTAATTTTGCATTTGGAATGTTTTCTTCAACTTGTTCTACAAAATAATCTCTTAATTCTTTTAATCTTGCCATATGATTATCCATTTGTTTTTTTGCTATTTCACAAGCTTTTCCTAAGCCCACGATTCCAGCTACATTTTCTGTTCCACTTCTTTTTCCTTTTTCTTGTCCTCCTCCATTTATTATGCTATCAAAATTTATTCCCTTTTTCACATATAAAGCACCTACACCTTTTGGTCCATTTATTTTATGAGCTGATAATGATAACATGTCTATTCCCATCTTTTTTACATTTATTGGTATATTCCCACATGCTTGAACTGCATCTGTATGAAAAATTATATTATATTTTTTAGCAATTTTTGATATCTCTTCTATTGGTTGTATTGTTCCTATCTCGTTATTTGCAAACATTACACTTATTAAAATTGTTTGATTTGTTATTTCACTAATTAGCTCATTTAAATCTATTATTCCATCTTTATTTACATTTATATAACTTATTTTATATCCTTGTTTTTCTAGAGTTTTGCATGAATTTAATATTGCTGGATGTTCTATTTTTGATGTTATTATATGATTTCCTTTTTCCTTATTCGCATATGCTATTCCCTTTAATGTCATGTTGTCACTTTCTGATCCAGATGCTGTAAAATATATTTCATTCGTTTCGCAATTTATTAAATCTGCTACTTGTCTTCTTGCTTTTTCAATTGCTTTTTTGTTATATCTTCCTATTGTATATAATGATGATGGATTTCCATATTGTACTGAAAAATATGGTATCATCTCTTTTAAAACTTCTTCTTTTACTCTCGTTGTAGCTGCATTATCAAAATATTTTATATTCATAAACATTATCTCCTTTTTATATGCTTTCTATTTTATATTTTATGAATTCTAAATTTTTTTGTGTTTATATAATAAAATATTTTATATATATTAATCTTTTAAAACTTCTTTTATACTCTCCATATTTTCCATCGTTACTTTGTATCCATATTTATAACAATTATCTAGTTTTTCTACATCGAAAAGGCCTGTTCCATCTGTTGGAATTGTTAATATAAAATCACTTTTTGCTAAACTGTTTTCAGATATTTTATTTCCCATTATATCTAATGTTCTCATAATTATATCCATTGCATTACTATTTTCATCAATATCATCTGATTTAAAATTTATAGCAATTACTTTATCTGCCCCTTGTTTTTTCACTTCCGATACTGGTACATTATCTAATACTCCTCCATCTAAAAAATTATATTTTTTAAAATCACATGGACAAAAAATTCCTGGGAAACTACTTGTTGCTCTTATTGCCCTACCTATAGGCACGTCAGAAATATATTTATCGTTCTCTTTTGCATCATTTGGAATATTATTAGTAAAGATATATTCTTTTCCATCTTGTACATTTACTGCTGGAATTACTAATGGTAATCTATTTATATCTTTAACTTTTCTAATACCTTTCTTTAATCCTAAGTTCTCATATGCTTTTTCTAGACTTTCACCTGTTTTTAATCCTGCAATATTGATTTTTTTATTCATCATAAAATTTGCAATACTTGATATTATTGTATTTGAATTTATTTCTACTATTTCTTTTGCATATCTTTTAAATAATATGTAAATATAGTATGGTGAATAGCCCATTGCATATAGTGATGAAATTATACCACCTGAACTTGTTCCCCCTATTATATCTATTTTTATACCATTCTCTTCTAACGCTTTTAATACTCCTGCATGTGCGATTCCTCTTATTCCTCCTCCAGATAAAGCTAAACCTATTTTCAATTTAACACCTTCTTAATTTATTTTTATTGCATAAAATAAAATTGTGTATTTACTTAATATAATATTTTATTTCATACAATAATGTTATTTTTTATATTATTTACTCTTTTATATACTCTTAAACATAAAGTGTAAAATTAATAGTATTTCTTACAAAAAAATATCTACTAAAAAACCTAATTATAATATATAAAATTTTATTCATTACTCGGCTAACATTACAGCAAAAAGAACTTATAAAGGTATCTAATAGGCACCTCTCAAAGCAAGTTTGAGATTCTCCTATTAGATACCTTAATAAGTTCTATTTTGCTTTCATTCACATTCGTAATTCATAAAATTTTATATATTATAATTGTTTTTTATTTATACATTTATAGGAAATACTATTAATTTTACACTTTATCTGTATAGTAAATTTCACCAACACCATATGTGACTTTGTAGTACTTACCTATAAATGATGGTGTTTCTGAACTGTTTAGCTCATATGTTGGCTCTATTACTACTTCTCCATTTTGATTAATTGCTCCCCATTTTCCATCTTTTTGTACAGCAGCAAATCCATATTCATTAAATTCTGTTACTCTATCATATTGATAGTCTACTTTTACATTTCCCGTTTTATCAACAAATCCCCATTTTCCATTTTCTATTTTGCTATATAAATTGTTATTTGGGAAAATATCTGTATTTTGCAATTCTTGCCCGTCATTGTTAAAATACTTCGTTTCTGTATCATTATATATTTTTATATAATCTTTATTTGATTCTACTATAGCATTTTGTATGCTACATAGTTGTTGTAAATCTTTTGAATATAATTCTGTTATATTTTCACTTGTAATATTTGCTTGAATTATATCTTTATTATATATTTTTTCTATTGCATCATATTTTAGTTCTAATTTTGGACTATCTTTATCATCAATTATTCCAAGTTTTCCATTTTCTGCACTTGCTATAAAATAATTGTCTGATAAATATTTTATATAATTATATTTTTCTTCTATTATTTGTTCGTTATTTTTATTTACTACACCATATTTTGTTCCATTTGTACTATCTATTTTTATTCTATAATTTTCATTATCTGTATTTAAAATTTCTATATTAGAACTAATATTTTGTTCTTCTCCTAGTGAATTAAATACTTTATTTTCTTCTTGATTTTGTGCATATATATATATTCCTGTAGTATCTATTTGAGAATATTCTACTGGTATTATTTCTTTTCCATTTATATTTCTTACTCCATATTTTTTACTTCTTTCTACAATGAAAATATTATTTGCCTCATTATATGTTATAGATTGGTATTCATTTGGAATTATGTTTTCTTCATTTTTATTTATACCGTATTGTCCGTTTTTTGCACATAAGATGTATACATCTTGTGAATTTTCTATTTCATTTATTCTTGATAATTCATTATATTCTGTTTCTAATAGTTTTTTTCCGTCTTTGTTTATATATCCATATCTATATCCTTCATTTGTAGTTATAGATACTATATATCCTGCATCTTTGTATGAGTTTTCATCTGTATAATATTTATCTACTGATATTTGGTCATATTCTGTTGGTATCATAAGATAACCATTTATATTCATAATACCATATTTATTATCTTTTTTTACTAATAATTCTCCTTCTTTATATCCTAAACTATCAATTTCATCATATTCTGGTTTTGTTATTTCTTTTCCTTCAAAATTTATTAATCCATATTTATTATCCTTTTTATATTTTAATACACTTTTTTCATACATTAAATCACTTTGAATATTTTTTAATTTTATTGGCTCTATTTGTTCGTATTCAGTCATTAATTCTTCATTATTGTTATTTAATATTTTTATATTATCGTTTTCTTCCTTGCAAACAAATACTGCTTTTTCTGGATTTGGAATTTTTACTTCTGCATAAGTTGGATTTATTAATATGTTTCCTTGTCTATCTATTACTCCATATTTGTCATCTTGTCTTAAAACAAAATAATTATATTCTTCTATTTTTGCTATTTCATATGTTTTTTTACTATCAATATTATTTTTTATTAAAAAAAATGCTGATACTGCTATTATAATTAATATTATTATACATATTATTGCTATATATTTTTTTTTCATTTATTTACCTTCTTTCATTCTTCAATAATATTTTCTGTATTATTTTTACATGCTTTTACTTTTAGTATTCTTTTGTCTTCAGATTCTTCTATTTTATATGTTACTGTTGGTGTATCTATTATTGGTGTTTCTCCATCTTCTGGAATTCTGCCTAATTTATCTTGTAAAAATCCTGATATTGTATCATAATCTCCATCTGGTATTTTTGCATCTAATAATTTGTTTACATCATATATCGTCATACTACCACTTAAAATATATGTGTTTTCATCTATTTTTTCATATTCTAGTTCTTCTTTGTCATATTCATCAAATATATCTCCAACAAGTTCTTCTAATATATCTTCCATTGTTACTATTCCTGCTGTACCACCATATTCATCTAAAATTATAGCTAATTGCTTTTTGTTTTTTTGTAGTTCTTTAAACACTTCATTTATTAATCTATTTTGAGATATAAAATATGCATCTTTTATGATATTTTTTACTTTAAATGATTTCTTATTTATATTTTTTAATATGTCTTTTACATAAATAATTCCTTTTATCTCATCTATTGTTTCGTCATATACTGGAATTCTACTATATCGATATTCTTCTTGTGAAAGTTCTTCTATTAATTCTTCTTTACTTATATTTATATCTACTGCAAATATATCTTTTCTGT